>JAPLSS010000229.1 GCA_026398515.1 Candidatus Sumerlaeota bacterium
GAAACGCGAGACGGCTACGCCAGCCTCGTCGAGCCGTGGGAATCGTCGGGCGTTGTCGCCGACCTGCAGCCGACAACCGTCATGGAGTGGGGGCAAATTCATCGGCCCTCCGGGGTTGTCGCCGAGCAGCATCCAACGGCCGGACCCATGTCGGGAACCGTGCGCAACAACACGCCGTTTGTCCTCCTGCGGGCGTTGGCGTTCAAGAAAGGGCCGGAGGACAACTCCGTGTTCTTGATGTGTCTCCCGCAATACTTTCGTCCGGGCGGCGAAGTGACGCTGAAGCCCATGACGCTGCCCTCGGCGGCCGGGGAGAACGCCGAGGAGTCGGCCGTCACGCCGCCGGCAAGCGGCTCGCGCCCGGCCCAGGCGGGTCGGCGGGCGCGACCTCAGACCTCTTCGTCCTCGGAATGGGACCAGACGAGCTTCGTCCTTCAGAACCTTGGGGCCGGCGCTAGCTTCCATATGAACGTTGAACTATACCTCTCCGTCCTTCGATGGCGAGGGCAGCCGGTCCCCCAGGGGACGTCTTGGGTCTTCCCGCAGCCGCAGACCATCCCGGAAGAGGGTCTGATCATCGGCTGGATCGACGAACCGAAGCCCCTGGCGCTGGAGGACCTGTTCCGCCTCGCGCCGAAACCTGAATCGGTCGCCTGGAAGCGCCTGTACGTGCAGGTGTTGAAATAGCCGCCGACGGCAACGTGGTGCCGGCTGTCCAGCCAGAAGCGTTCAATGGTTTCGGGCGCCCGAAGGCCTGTCAATGCAGAGTCTCCCGCCGGGGATGCGGTTTCCCCCGAAGGGGTAGACTGCCCATGGGGTCGGAAGTCTCGCGTTAGCGGACTTCCGGGCGCGTCAAAACCATCAAACCGTCGCGGCTTTCCAGCCGGTGATCCTGGGCATTTCCCATTGCTCTGCTTTTCACCGGCGGGAAAACCTGCGCCACGAGCCACGCGCGGCTTGGGTTGCGGCGGCTTTTTGCCGATGGTAGGCGTGGAGGCTTGTCCTATGGCCAAATCGGTTCTGGTCGTCGAGAGCGACCCCTTCATCCGGCAGGTCCTTCAAAGGCGCCTTCGCAACGACGGCTACGAAGTGCGCGGGGCCGCCAATGGCATCGAAGGCCTGGAGGCGGTGGAAGGCCTGTCGCCCGATATGGTCATCTCCGATTGGGAGATGCCGCGGATGGACGGCATGGAGTTTTGCCGGCGGGTCAAGGAGCAGCCGAACTGCCGATCGGTGTATTTCATTCTGCTGACGTCGCGGGACCAGGAACAGGACATCGTCGAAGCCCTCCAGGCGGGCGCCGACGAGTATCTGGTCAAACCCGTCGACGTCAAGGAGCTGCTGGCGCGCGTGCAGGCGGGGATGCGCATCGCCGGCCTGCAGCATGATCTGGAGCAAGCGAACGAGAGCCTGAACCATGCGCTCAAGCGCATCGACCGCGAACTGCAAGTCGTTGCGGGAATCCAGCGCATGTTGCTGCCGCAATCGCTGCCCACCGTCTCCGGCCTGGAGTTCGGCGTGTTCTACCTGCCGTCCAGCGAATGCGGCGGCGACTACTACGACGTGCTGCCGCTGGGCGACGAGCGGTTCGGGGTCGTGCTGGCCGACGTCAGCGGCCATGGGACTCCGGCGATGGTGGCGATGGCCCTGACGCGCCTGCTCGTGCATCACCACGCCGAAGCGTCGGAATCGCCCGCCGACCTGCTGGGCACGCTCAACCGGGAGTTGTTCGAGCACCTGCCCACCGAACAGTACGTCACCATGTTCTACGGCATCCTCGACGCGCGCCGCCGCCGCCTCACTTATTCGTCCGCCGGCCAGACCCCGCCGGTCTGGACGAGCGCGCGGCGCGAGACGGTCGAAACGCTGCCGAACTGCGAAGGGTTCCCGTTGAAACTCGTGCAGCCGGACGTCATTTATCAAAACTCCGATTTGCAGATGGACGGGGGCGACCAACTGGCGCTGTACACCGACGGCCTGACCGAGACCATCAACGATGCGATGGACCTCTATGGGATCGATCGGCTGAAGGCGTCGCTGCGCCTCCGGCGCGACGCGGCGCCCCATGAGCGCGCGGGCTTGATCGCCGCCGACGCGCAAGACTTCGCCGCCGGCGCCCCGCAAAACGACGACATCTCGCTGCTGCTGATCGACCTGTTGAATGGAAGCAAGACGGCGAGAATCGCCGATTGTCGAGTCCCGATTGCCGATTGAACCACGGCGTTTCCTGGCCGGACGAAATCCGGCCCCTCCATGGAACCTGCGATTCCCCTTGAAAAACCGAACGCCGCGGAGTGTTCTAGGCGCCGGGTCGGACAGGCGTTCTACGACCTGAAGGTCGCACTCCGAACCAAGGCGCCATCGCATGGCCAAGATCCTCATCACCGGGGCGGGCGGTTTTATCGGCTCCCACGTCGTCGAAGCCTTTCTCGACGCGGGCCACGCGGTCACCGCGCTGGCGCGCTACAACTCGATGGGGCGGCGCGGCTGGCTGGACGATTCGCCCCTCGCGGCGCGCGCGGAAGGGGAAGGGCGGCTGCGCGTCGTGTTGGGCGACGTGACGGACGCCGGATTGATGGATTCCCTGATGGCCGGCCAGGAGATCGTCGCGCACCTGGCCGCGTTGATCGGCATTCCGTATTCCTACGCGGCGCCGGCGTCGTACGTGGCGGTCAACGTCGGGGGGACGTTGAATCTTCTCGAAGCCGCGCGGCGCCATCGGGCGCGGCGGGTTGTCGTCACGTCGACGAGCGAGGTCTACGGCAGGGCGGTTCGCGTTCCAATGGACGAGGAGCATCCGTTGCGCGCCCAGTCGCCGTATTCGGCCTCGAAGATCGCCGCCGACAAACTGGCCGAAAGCTACTTCTCCGCCTTCGATCTGCCGGTCGTCATCCTGCGCCCGTTCAACAACTACGGCCCGCGCCAGAGTTTGCGCGCGGTGATCCCGACGATTCTCTCCCAGGCGCTGTCCGGCGCGGAGGCGGTCGCGCTGGGCAGCCTCGCCCCGAAGCGCGATCTGCTGTTCGTGGAAGACACCGCCCGCGCGTTTCTGCTCGCGTCGGAGGCCAAGGGGATCGAAGGCGAAACCATCCACGTTGGCTCGGGCCGCGCGCTGAGCATCGAGGAGATCGCCCGCCGCTGCCTGGCCGCCGTCGGGTCTCGGGCGCGCCTCGTGACCGATCCCCAACGCGTTCGCCCGGAAAAAAGCGAGGTTCTGCATTTGGAGTGCGACCCGTCGAAAGCCGCGCGGCTGCTGGGCTGGCGGCCGACGATCGATCTCGACGAAGGCTTGGCGCGCACCGCCGAGTTCCTCCGCCGGCATCGAGACCAATACGCCTCGAGGACGTATGGGATATGACTCCGCGCGCGGTGATTCTGGCCGGCGGCAAGGGGACGCGGCTCCAGCCGTTCAGCCTGACCTTTCCCAAGCCGCTCGTGCCCATCGGCGACATGCCCGTCCTGGAGCTTCTGCTGCGCCAGTTGCATCGCTGCGGCGTGCGCGACGTCACCCTGGCGTTGGGCCACCTGGCCGAACTCATCCGCGCGTTCCTGGCCCAGCACAAGACGGGCGCGCTGGCCGACATGAACTTCTCCTTCGTGGAGGAGACCGAGCCGCTGGGCACCGCCGGAGCGCTGGCGCTGATCCCCGAATTGACGGAGACGTTCCTGGTCCTCAACGGCGACTTGCTGACCAACCTGGATTTCCAGGAACTGATCCGGTTCCACCGCGCCTCCGCCGCCGAACTGACCATCGCCAGTTACGTCAAGAAGGTGCAAATCGACCTGGGGGTCCTGGAGCTGGACGACCGCTCGCAGCTCGTCGGTTACGTGGAAAAGCCGGAGAAGGAATACCGCGTTTCGATGGGCGTGTACGTCTACGAGCCCAGCGTCCTCAACCGGATCGCCCGCGGCCGCTACCTCGATTTCCCCGACCTGGTGCTGCGGCTCTTGCGGGAGAAGCGCCCGGTGGCGGTTTACCCGTTCGACGGCCTGTGGCTCGACATTGGGCGCATCGAGGACTACGCGCGCGCCCAGGAGATGTTCGCCGAGAACCGAAGCGCCTTCCTGCGATGACAGCCGGCGTTTCTGTCCCTATGCGCCAAAGCGCTTTTTGTGGCGCCGGTGCGACGGTCTGTGCCATAACAGGCGCCGCCGCTCCGGCGCGATTTGTGCGAGAGTGCGCGAGGACGGCGGAAACAAGCCGCGCCCGTTTCGGAGCCGCGGAAGGGCTTGGCCGCGGCGCGGCGCGCAATGCCAGCGGAAGGGAGACTTCGCCATGCCCGCCAGACGATTGAAGGAATTTCTCGACAGCCACAAGGTCAAGTACGTCAGCATCAGCCATTCGCCGGCCTACACCGCGCAGCAGATCGCGGCTTCGGCCCACATCTCGGGCAAGGAGATCGCCAAGACCGTCATGATCAAGGTCGACGGGAAGATGGCGATGGCGGTCCTTCCCGCGTCGTGCAAGGTCGATTTCAATCTCCTGCGGAAGGCCGCCGGCGGAAAGAAGGTCGAACTGGCCGGCGAGCAGGAGTTCCAGAGCGCCTTCCCCGAATGCGAGACGGGCGCCATGCCGCCGTTCGGCCATCTCTACGGGATGGACGTCTTTGCGGCGGAGCAGTTGGCCGAGGACGCGGAGATCGCGTTCAACGCTGGATCGCACACGGAATTGATCCGGCTGGCGTACGCGGATTTCGAGCGGCTGGCCAAACCCCGAGTGGCGGCGATCGCGGTGCGGGATTGAAGAGCGATGGCCACAAAGAGGCACAAGAAGCACAAGAGAACGCCCTTCTCTTGTGTTTCTTGCGCCCTTTCGTGGCTATGCGCGTGCGGTTTTCATCTTGGCCACGAAGGCCAGGCGCGACTGATGAAGGCATCCCTCGAGGTACTTCGATTCAACCTCGGTTAAATGGCCTTTAGTCTTGGTTTCCAAGAGCTCCAGCATCCCGATGTAATGGCGGGCCAGATCGAAGTCGACTTCGGGCGGGCCTTCGGGGCCGCGGCCTTCCCCCAGCGAGACCATGGCCTGTAGAAACAGCATTTGAATGAGCTCGATGAAATCGGGCGGCGGAAGCGGGCCGCGCTCGAAGGCTTCGCGTTCAGGGCGCGCCCCGGCGGCGGCTTCCGGGCCGGGGGCGGCCTGGGGCTGCGACGCGGCCGCTTCGGGCTTGGGCGCATCGGGTGTTTGGGGTTCTTCTTTTCTTCCGGCGCCGGAGCGCTTGTCCACGGGCTCGACCATGGGGAGACCTCCGCCTAAAATCCGAGGCGAACACGGCTCGTATTCCCAGCACCCCTGTCCGATGGGCCATTTCATTAACCCCTCGTTTCAAGGAGGGGTTAATGAAAGACCTCGTAGAGCGCGTCGCGGTTGGCTACATCGACGCGCAAACTGCCGCCTCTGAACGCCGGAAGAGGAGGCAATGGAACCGCCGAACGCGGTGGCTGGAGAAATGCGCGCAAGGCCCCTTCAACCGGCTCAGACAGAGTCTGCCCGCGCAACGCCGCCTCGCGCTTGACCGCGCGCATCATCGCCTCGCTGATGTTCAGGGGCGTCCTCATCTTTAGATGATCCGGAAATAATCGACCAACACGCACCGGCGTTGGCGCGTGAAGGTGCGCGCGCTGGTGATCCCCTCGCCGGTGGGGCTGGCGATGGAGTAGGACCCATAGCCCTCGCCGCCGCCGCCGACGCCTGCCAGGCTTGAGCCGTTCTTCACGAAGATCGTCGTGTTCACCAGCCGCGCCATCTTGCTCATGTTCGCCACGTTGCGCGAATGCATGATGGCCGTGTGCCCGTAGCCGTGCTCGGCCTTCAGCGCGCAGTCGATGGCTTCGTCGACGTGGCGGCAGCGCACCAGCGGCAGGAAGGGCATCATCTGCTCTTCCTCGACGAAGAGGTGATCCGCGCTCGTTTCGCCAATGAGCAGGCGGACCTTCGGGTCCACCGTCAGGCCGATGGCGGCGGCCAGCACTTCGGCGTTGCGCCCCACGAAGTCGCGGTTCAACACCGGCGCGGCGCATCCCACGCCGTCCTTTTGGCAGAACGCCTTGCGGGTGAGCGCTTCGATCTGTTGCGCATTCAGTTCCACCACCGGCAGCTTGAGCAGTTCGGCCTTGAACTGGTCGAAAACGGAGTTGACGCAGAAGACTTCCTTCTCGCCGATGCACAGGATGTTGTTATCGAACGTGGCGCCTTCGAAGACGCAGCGCGCGGCGTTCGCCAAATCGGCCGTTTCGTCCACGACCACCGGCGGGTTGCCGGGGCCGGCGCAGATGGCTTTCTTCGGCACGGCCATGGCGGCCTTGACCACGCCGGGGCCGCCGGTCACCAGCAGCAGGCGGATCTTCGGGTGGGTGAAGATCTTCTGGCCGGTTTCCATGGTCGGTTCGCGCATGCAGCAGATCAGGTTCGGCGGGCCGCCGGCGGCGACGATGGCGCGGTTGAAGATCTGCATGCCGTAGGCGAAGACGCGCTTGGCGCCGGGATGGCCGTTGAAGACGCCGGAATTGCCCGCGGCGATTACACTGATTGCGTTGTTTATCATTGTCGGCAGCGGATGGGTCGAGGGCGTCACGGCCCCGATGACCCCGTAGGGGGCGGCCTCTTCGATGGTCAGCCCGTGGTCGCCCGTCCAGGCCCGCGTCGTCAGGTCCTCGATGCCGGGGGTGAGCGTGCAGGCGGAAATGAACTTCTTCACCTTGTCGTCGAAACGGCCCATGCAGGTCTCTTCCACCGTGCGTTGGGAGAAATCCTCTTTGTAGCGCAGGCCCGTTTCGCGGATCGCCTGGATGATCTTGCCGCGCTGCTCCAGCGTCATCTCCATGAGGCGCAGCTGCGCGCGCTCCGCGGCGTTGACGGCCTGGTCGACATCGTCGAAGACGCCGTCCTCGCCGCCGTCGGCGGCCGCCGCCATGGGCGGCTCCGGCTGAATCAAGACGCCGGTTTCGACCGGCGCCGCGAAGGCCGGCGATGCGCCCTGGACCCGCCGCAGCACTTCCTCGACCAACGTGCGAATATCCTGCTCTTGAACCGACATGGGATTCCTCGGTGTTTCCGTATCGTTCCGATTGCCAGAGACGGCGGAGCCAATCGCCGGATTAGCTAGCGGAGAGGCCGAAGAAGCGCAAGGGTTTTTCATCGCCGATCGCCGGTGGAACCGCAACGCCGCCGGCGCCCCGCCGCGGGACCAATCGAAAACCCAACATCGAAATCCCAATGCCCTACGGGTCCTTGACCGGCGTCAGGTCGATGGTATTGAAGGGGCCTTTCGCCGCGGAATCGTCGGCGGGCGCAGGCGGCGCGCTTTCCGCGCGGCCCGCTTCTTCTTCCCTCGGCCGCACGACGGCGCCTTCTTTGCGCATCGGTTTGCGCGAGACGACCTGGGCGATGGCGTGCTTGTAGATCAGGTGCTGCATGCCATGGCTGTGAAAGACGACCGTGAAGTTGTCGAACCCCCGCACGTAGCCGCTCAGCTGCGATCCATCCAACAGAACGACCTTCACTTCCGAGCCGTCTTTGCGCACCTGATTGAGGAAACTGTCCTGCAAGTTCATCATGGTCTTGTTCATGCACCTTCACCCCCTGGACGCCTACACAGCGACAACTCCCGCCGCGCCTCCCCCGAGTCGCGGCTGGGCTGCTTCCGTGGCCTTTTGCGCATTGCGTGGGGGAATGAGAATGGTTTTGCGCGCTCCCTGCAAGCTTAAAATGAGGGGTGGAAAATACTGGCGTTGATTCGCGTGGCGCAGACGGTCTTGTCCGTGCGGGAAACCAAGCGTTCGGCCCAGGCGCCGGCACGACTGCCCACGCCCCTCACGCGCCGGCAAACAGCAGCGCCTCCAACGCATCGACCGCCGCGGCTTCGTTCAATCCCTCCACATCCAGCCAGACCGCCTGCTTCATCCCGCGAAACCAGGTCATCTGCCGCTTGGCGAACCGCCTCGTTTCGCGCGCGATGGATTCGGCCAGTCCCTCGAAGCTCTCCTCGCCGCGGAGGGCCCGCGCGATGCGCGCATACCCGAGCGCCTTGAAGCAGTGGGCCGACGGCTCCAACCCCTCGGCCAGCAGGCCGCGCACCTCGTCGACCCAACCCCCGGCGAGCATCGCCTCCACGCGCCGGCGTATCCGTTCGTTCAGCGTTTCGCGCCGGCGGCTCACAACCGCCAACCGTAGCGGATGCGCCGTTGTTTGCGGCGCGGCGCGATTTTGGCGCCAATGGCTGATGGGAACGCCGGTCACGCCATAGACCTCGAGCGCGCGGACGATGCGGATGGCGTCGTTGGGCGAAATGCGCCGCGCCGCCTCGCAGTCGACCCGCGCCAACTCGGCGTGCAGCGCCGGCGCGCCCGCGGCGCGGACGCGTTCCTCGAGCGCGGCGCGCAACTTCGGATCGCGCGACGGCGTGGAGAAGATCCCTTCGGCCAGGCCTTTCAGATAAAGCCCCGTGCCGCCCACCACCAGCGGAATGCGGCCGCGACGGCGGATGTCCTCAATCGCGCGATCCGCCTCGGCGAGGAAGCGCGCCAGGTCGTAACGCTCCCGCGGCGAAGCGACATCGATCAGGTGATGCGGAACGGCGCGGCGCTCCTCCGCCGTCGGCTTCGACGTGCCCGCGTCGAGTCCGCGGTAGACCTGCATCGAATCGGCTGAGACGACCTCGATGGGGCGGCGGACCGCCAAAGCGATAGCCAGAGCGGTCTTGCCGACCCCGGTCGGACCAGCGACGGCGGGCAGTGGACTTTCCGGATACATGGGCCAGGATAAAGCCGAACGCGGGGAGGCCGCAATCCAATTGCCGATCCTGGGAGCGCCGACGGCTACTTCAGCTTTCCCGCGGGGCGAACGAAGGCCTCTCGACATTCGCGGCGGCATCTTGGCGGCGACGCGAGTCGAGAAGGGCAGAAAGACAATACGAAAAGAGGATGATGGAAGCCGACGTAGCCCCCGGCGCTCCCAGGAACGGCGCTCAAACCCTTGCGGCTCGCCACTATTCATAATCCGCCGCGACGACGAGACCGGCTTCCTTCAGGAACTTCGCATCGCCGGCTTGCTCCACGGCCACCGGCGCCAAGGGCAGGGCCGCCGTTCCCGCTTTCGATCCGGCCTTCGCGTCGGCCTTCGCCCGCGACGCCAGTTTCGGATAGTCGGCCGCCAGTTTCGATCCATCCGGCGAAAGGCCCATCGAAGTCCACAGGGCGAAGGCGTTGGCCGCCGTCGATTCCAGAGCGCGGTCGCGTTCGGCGCCGGCGAGCGGCTCGAGCCCCGGCCCGTCGACCGCCAGTTGGCGCCCCAACTCCTTCTTGTCAAAGTTGAAGAGGAGCATCCAAAGCGCGGTCTGAATCGGCGCGCGCTCGCCGAAGAACCGGCGCGCGCGGTCGAATTGGGCCGCATCCCCCGCGAACACGGAAGGCTTGAGGCGCCGGCCCTCCCGCGGCATGGCGACGGCCTCCGGCTCCTGGATCCTCCACGGGCAATCGGGCGACGAGACCGTCGCCGCGATCTGGTGGAGCTCATATCGTTCGAGCGAATCGTCGAACGCGAAACGGTCGTGCGCGCCGGAAGGCTGGACGGATTCGCCGGCCTCGCCCGGTTGAGCGAACAGCGCCGCGACCGGCACGAGGACTTCGGCCTTGGTCTTCCCGCCGACGGGGATCGCCGCACCCGCCAGCGTCAGATAGGCACGACCGGCGTTCGTCTCCGCGCGCACGACCCGTCCGCCGGGCAGAATCGCGCGGAACGGCTTGGCGCCCGGGGCCGCCTGGATCGACACGCGCATCCAACCCGGGGCGTCCTGGCGCATTTCGAGCGCGCCCATCTTGCGCTCGGCCATCTCTTTGATCGAAACGTCTTGCCCGGCTTCCTTGGGTTTCTCCGTCCCTACAGCGGTTCCTTGTTCGGGCGCGGCCGCGGCCGGCGCGTTCTTTGCGCCTTTGACCGTCGCGCACCCGCTCAGCGTGGCCGACGCGAACGCCGCGCACATCGCCATGAACGCCAATGATGCTCGAGTCATGTCCGTCCCTCCTCGGAGAGTTGAGTCTCATTCCGCCCGCGCTTCGAAGGCAGATGGAAAAGCAGGATCTGTTCCGAATTCATGTCGCCGGCCCTGAAGCCAACGTCTTCGGCGCCGGCTCAGGAGGAGGCGGCCTGCGCATTTCGGTGGTATATGGCTTTCCACTCACTGGGCCTCCACTGGAACGTCCTCTGGCGCAAAGGCGGTTGCTGGGAGAGCGGAAGTCCCGGCAACCGCCTTGCTGTGTTTTCGTTGCGCGAAATTCCGAGCCGAAAGCCGGCCTCGGCAGAGCGGGCCTACCCGACCGCCTGCTGCTCGCGCCTCGTCGCGGCCGCCTCGCCGAGTCTCTGGCGTTTGGCCTGGGCGATGAACTCGCGGAAGAGGGGGTGGGCCTTGACCGGGCGCGAGCGGAACTCGGGGTGAAACTGGCAGCCGAGATACCAGGGGTGGTCGACCGCTTCCACGATCTCGACCAGTTTGTTGTCGAGCGTCGTCCCCGCGATGCGCATGCCGCGCTCCTCGAAGATGTTGCGGTACTTGTTGTTGAACTCGTAGCGGTGGCGATGGCGCTCGGTCACCTGCTCGGAGCCGTAGGCGCGGGCGGCGTTGCTGTCGGGATGCATGCGGCAGGTGTAGCCGCCGAGGCGCATCGTCCCGCCCATGCCGGTGATCATCTTCTGCGTGGCCAGCAGGTCGATGATCGGATGCGGGGTCGTCTCGTCGAATTCGGTCGAGTTGGCGCCTTCCAACCCGCAGACGTTGCGGGCGAACTCGATGGCCGCGATCTGCATCCCCAGGCAGATGCCGAAATACGGGATCTTGCGCTCGCGGGCGAATTGCGCCGCCAGGATCTTGCCTTCGATCCCGCGCTGGCCGAACCCGCCCGGGATCAGAACGCCGTCGACTCCGCCGAGGATCTCCCCGACATTGCCCGTCTCCAGGTGCTCGGAATCGATGCGCTCGATCTCCACGCGCACGTCGTTCTCGATCCCGCCATGGCGGATCGCTTCGTAGATCGACTTGTAGGCGTCCTGCAGGTGGATGTATTTCCCCACGACCGCGATCTTGACGTCCTGCGTGGCGGCCTTGATGCGCTGGATCAGCTTCTCCCAATGCGAGAAGTTGGCCGGTTGGCGCGGCATCTTCAGTTTGCGAATGATCACTTCGTCCAGCCGTTGTTCGCGGAACAACAGCGGGATTTCATAGATGTCCGGCATGTCGACGCCCTGGAAGACCGCCTCCGGCTCGACGTTGCAGAACATGGCGATCTTCGAGCGGATCGAGTCGTCATACGGCTTTTCCGTGCGGCAAATCAGGATGTCGGGCTGGATGCCGATCTCGCGCAACGCCTTGACGCTGTGCTGCGCCGGCTTGGTCTTCACCTCGCCGGCGGCCTTGATGTAAGGCACCAGCACCAAGTGGATGAACAGGCAGTTCTCGCGCCCGATGTCGTAGGGGAACTGGCGCAAGGCCTCGAGGAACGGCAAACTCTCAATGTCGCCGACCGTGCCGCCGATCTCCGCGATGATCACGTCGTACGGCGAGCGGTCGGCCAGCCGAAAGATGCGCGATTTGATCTCGTCGGTGATGTGGGGGATGATTTGCACGGTGGCGCCCAGGTAGTCGCCGCGCCGCTCCTTGTTGATCACCGACGAATACACCGATCCGGTGGTGACGTTGTTGGCCTGGGACATGGACACGCCGGTGAACCGTTCGTAATGGCCGAGGTCCAAATCGGTTTCCGCGCCGTCGTCGGTCACGTAGACCTCGCCGTGCTGGAACGGGCTCATCGTGCCGGGATCGACGTTGAGATAGGGGTCGAACTTCTGCAGGGTGACTTTGAAGCCGTGCGCATCGAGGAGGCAGGCGATCGCCGAGGAGGCGATGCCCTTGCCCAGGGAGGAAACCACGCCGCCGGTCGCGAAAATGAATTTGGTCATGGGTCCATCTCCGGATCGAAAATCTGCTGCAGCCGCTCCAACTCCTCGGGAGTGTCGACCCCCATCATGTCCCGCTGCGCTTCCACCACCACGATCGTATGGCCGTTCTCAAGGTAGCGCAATTGCTCCAGCTTTTCCACCTGCTCCAGGGGCGTTTGCGGCATCTGGCGAAACGCCAGAAGCGCGTCTTTGCGATAGACGTAAAACCCGATGTGTTTGTAAGCCGCCACGGGCAGGCCGTCCGCGGGGCCGTCGTCCGTCGCGCGCGCCAACGAAGGGATGGGCGAACGCGAAAAATACAGCGCCCGCCCCTCGCCGTCCCGGACCACCTTGACGACGTTGGGGCTGAGGAAATCCTCGCGCCGGCGCAAACGCACGCACGCGGTGGCGACCGAGGCCTTGCGATTCCTCTGGAGCGCCGCCACCGCCGCGTCGATCACGCGGGGGTCGATCTGCGGCTCGTCGCCTTGGATGTTGGCCACGATCTCGACGTTCACGTCGGCCAGCGCCTCGGCGATGCGGTCGCTTCCGGTGGCGCACTCCGCCGAAGTCATCGCCACCCGCGCGCCAAAGGCCAGCGCCGCGCGGGCGATGCGGTCGTCGTCGGTGGCCACCCAGACGTCCTCGAGCGACTTCGCCTTCTTCGCCTGCCGCCACACCCACTCGATGATCGGCCGCCCGCGCAGCAGCTTCAGCGGCTTGCCGGGAAAGCGCGTCGAGGCGTAGCGGGCGGGAATGACGCCGAGGGTTTTGTAACGTTTCATCTTCGATATCCATCTGTTAGAGAAACAACATCTGCTCCGCCACTGAAACGCTCTCTTCCTGCTTCTCGCTTGTAGGCGGGTAGTTGGTTATGAGTGCCTCGATCATCGGATGCCGCAAGTCCTCGGTCGATCCCACGTGGTAAAAGTGCTCGTGCGTGACAACGTGGAATCTGGGTTCACTCCAGAATCTTTCAATGAACGGGTTGTCTCTGAATTCGTTACTGTGCCAAGTCGAGAGGATGAAGCGGCAGGGAAGAGCTTTCAAGCCAGCGGCAAGATCCGTTTCATCTTGCTCGGTCCAGGTATTGAAGTAGTCCACATGACGGCCCATGTACGGTGGGTCTGCGTAAACAACGCTCGTCGGCTCCAGATCCTTAAAAGTTTCCCTGAAATCCTGCGCCCGAAACTGCCAGGAAAGGGAGGCGATCACTGTGCTGATGCTACGGAACTGATTCGCGATCTTGGTGATGTACGCTTGGGAGAACCTATCAGGCTTTCGGCAGAACGGAACATTGAACTTGCCGCGGCGGTTAAATCGCATTACCCCGTTGAAGCAAGACCTATTCAAGAAGAGGAATGTATGAGAATCGGGATGCGCGTTGAAGCGCTCACGAAACTCATAATAACAGTCCTCGTCTTCTTTTCGCAGCCGCTCTCCCGACTCCATTAGGAATTGCCGGACACTCGCAGGTGTCACCGCTCCGGATTGCACGTCACTGTAGAACCGGATGATGTGTTCATTCGTATCACACAAGAGAGCTTTCTTTGGCCGGATGTTGAGGGGCACGACGCACGAACCGCAAAACGGCTCCACCCACGTGTCGTAGTCTACTCTCGTCGCTAGATGCGAAATGGCTCCGACGAGCTTGGTCTTGATTCCTTGACACTTCAACGGCGGTGTGAAGACACGATGCATCATTAAGATTCCTCATCGTCGGCTGGCTGCCCAATGCTGTCCGACTCCATTTCCTCAATCAGACTCTTATGCTCGCGCAGAACGTCGACGCCTCTTGTCTTGTAAGCGAGGTACGACTTCAGGTCAGTATAAGGGCGCGGCGTGCCCAAAGCTCGCGCCATGTCCTTGTTGAGAAAGTACATCCAATAGTCGTCATAGACATCCTCGCCCAGTTCAGCGAAAGGCCCCGCCCCATTCACAAGATCATCGATACTCGTCACGGGACCGATGTTCCTCGTGTTCCCACTCCCTGGTCGAGCAGACGCCACTTTGTATTTGGGCTGCGCGAAGAAGCAAAACTCCTTGATCACCGAAGGAATCCTCGCGAGGTCCGCCAGAGTAAACTGTTTGCGCTCATCGGAAGCCTCGTCGCATTTTGTGTAAATCACGCCCAGCAGAAAGTGTCCTGCATACTGGCCGTACGGGTATAGTGTGTTTTTCCCGCTGTCCCGTTTCCTGAAATAGCCGGTGAATGCTCCAAGAGTCATGCCGTTCACCTGCGTTTCGCTCTTTCTGTAAGTACTCTTTATGTCGAGCGCAAATCTCGAATTCGAGGGAGAATGGATGAACGTCAAGTCCGGATAGAAGTTTTGCTGGGGCGCCAGTTCGACGAGCAAGCCATGCTTGGCGGCGAAGTCCTTCAGCATTGGGAAAAGAAGCAGTTCCAGCACTTTTGACACAACCTTGGTGTCAAGCGATATTGTATAGACACGTTGATAGACATCAATGAAGCCTTTGACGATCCATTCGCCCTCATCAGTGGCTACCGCACTCGCAAAAAAAGCGGTCTGCTCTTGAAGTCCCTCGAGAAAGTCTGCTGACGTCACAGATTCGTCCTCCCATTCGTAAAGGGGATCAGGCGGCCACTCGCGGCCGCCCAATCTCTTCAAAGGGGCTTGCGTTCCGCCAACCCAAAAGGCCGGTTTGGCGAAAGCGTTCCAGTCGCCGGACCGCGATCTCGGAAAACACCGGGTCAACGTCCGCGGTGAAGCACTTTCTGCCCAGGCGCTCGCAGGCCAACAGCGTCGTGCCGGAATGGGTGAAGAAGTCGATCACCAGGTCGCCGGGGCTAGAACTGGCGCTAACAATACGTTCGATAGCTTTCAACGGCTTCTGCGCATAACACCCGGAGACGTTCTCTTCCATTCGGTAGAAGATCTGTTGGACGTCGACCCACACATTGCCGGGGCGGATATTGGACGACTTGGTTCGCTCCAAGTTTTCCGTGATCTGTCCGTTTACTTCCTTGTAATATCCACGCAGGATTTTGGGGATATCTGTATATTGGACTGCAAAGAATGGATTGCCTTTGCTATAATATAGAAGCTCCTGCCGGATGCACATCCAGTTCTTTTGCGTTCCATACCCGCGCTGATTTCGCATGGTGATAAAGGAGCGGGGCATCAAGTCCTTGATGCCTCTCATCATGATCATAAAGTCCGGAAGAGGCTGAAACCCGTTTCGCTGATCCGCGCCAAGCCAGACATACAGTGAGGAGTCATTGGCAAGGCAGTCCACTGTCAGCCTCACCCACCGCTCACTCCATCGCAGGTAGTCGGCGAGTTCTCTCTGATTGAAGGCTACTAGGTTATATGGCGGGTCTTGGATCGCCAAATTCGCCTGTGCGTGATCCATCAACCGTTCGACATGCTCGGCGCGCGTGGCGTCGAGACAACCAACCCGGTGAAGCCCAGCCGGATCCTCCCAGATCTCGCCGGGCCGTAGGCGGCAGAAATCCAGCAGGGCCCGCCTGGCTTCGGGATTCAGATCCAAGCGAGGGAGAGGATCATTTTTCATGTTTCGCCCCAGGGAAAAGCCGCCAAATGCACGGGCGACTCACTCAATCACCTTGTTCAACGGATACTCCACAATCCCCACCGCCCCGGCCTTGCGCAGCGCCGGCAGCGTCTTGCGCACGGTGGTTTCCGCGATGATCGTTTCGACCGCGACCCAGCGCTCGTCCTTGAGATGCGAGATGGTCGGCGAGGTGATCGCGGGCAGAATCCGGACGACCTTGTCGAGATCCTTGACCTGCACGTTCAGTTTCAACCCCACCCGCCCCTCCGCGGCGATGGCCGCCTGCATCAGCAGCGCCAGGCTCTCGATCTTCTCGCGTTTCCAGGGGTCCTTCCATGCCGCGCGGTTGGCGATGAGCTGCGTCCAGGTCTCCAACACCGTATCGACGATCCGCAGGCCGTTCGCCCGCAACGACCCGCCGGTCTCGGTGATGTCCACGATGGCGTCGACGAACTCCGGGGCCTTGTTCTCCGTGGGGCCCCAGGAGAACTCCACCCGCGCGCGCACGCCATGGCTGCGCAGGTAGCGCCGCGTCAGGTTCACGACCTCGGTGGCGATCGCTTTGCCGTTCAGGTCCTTGACCGATTGCACCGGCGAGGCGTTCGGCACGGCCAACACCCAGCGGCACTTGCCCATCGTCGCCTTGGAATAGATCAGGTCGGCGACGCGATGGACCTTGGCGTTGGTTTCCAGAATCCAATCCAGCCCGGTGATGCCGGCGTC
>JAPLSS010000747.1 GCA_026398515.1 Candidatus Sumerlaeota bacterium
GGACGATCGGCAATTGCTCCTCCTGGTCGCCGACGCCGAACGTGTAGCCGTTGAACAGAAAGCCAACGATCCCGGCCAGGACCGCGAACAGGACCACCGTCGTCGTCGAGATCGGAGGAAGGGGGCGAACGTCAGCGGGGCAGGAGGATGATTTCATCGCGGGCGTTGTTCGTGCGCGTGGCGCAGGCTTTCCAGCCACATCTGTTTAAAGGTTTTGGGCCTCATTTTTCTTGGTCGAGCGCTTCTTCGCCCGTTTGGGCCCGCCGCTGTTGCGCCGCCGTCCTTTCCGCCCTGAAACGCCAGGTAGGCGCCATTGCCGAAAGCATTGTGGCACAAGGACAAGGTGAATATGGCATAGACCGCAACGCTGGCTCTCATGGAAAGGGACTCCTCTTGACGGATTGCCGGCCACGAGCCCCGCGGCGGAAATCCGGTGAACTGGAGGCTGCTTCGCCCCGGCCGCGGTAGAGAGACAGATCGTATTGCATCAGCGTCTCGCGCAGGGTTTGCATGGTCGCGCGATCGGGGTACAAACCATCGAGGTCGGGGCCAGGAGTCCATGCCAGCAAAGCGGCGCGACCGCGCGCCTGAACCTCGTGGCGGTAGGCAAACCCCTCGCGCGCCTGCCAGGACCGAACGGCGGCCAAACCGACGAAGACCGCTAACAAGACCACGGCCATCCGCTGAGGCTGCGCGCTTTGGACCGCGGGATTGCGCTTCGGGTTCGCCGCTGCAGCGACGCCATAGAGCAATGCCAGCACGCCGAACCAGAAACAGTCGCCAATGGCGATATAGCGCGGCGTGGCTCCCAGGGCGATCGCGGCCGCGCCGCGTCCCAGACCAATCGCAAATGCGCTGGCCAAGCCATAGCAGGACAACGACAGCGCAGGCGCAAGAACGCGGATGAGGCCCCGATTCCAACGAAACAAGAGCCACAACGCCCAAACCAACGTGGCCAGCCCAGCGCCTCCAACCAGGGCGCTATACCCCCAAAGCTGATGGAATTCGGGCAAGCGTTCATGCGCCTCGAGCATCGGACTGCCGAGAAAGGTGAAACCGAATAGGAGGGCTTTGATCGCATCGCAGCGGGTTGTCCCGAAGACGCTCATCGAATCGCCAGTGAAGTAAAGCAGCCAAACCGCCGCTGCGACGGCCAGCCAGACGCCCCAGAGCAGGACCGTCGCTCTCCGCCGAAGTCGCGCCGACAGACAGAGGAGCAAAGGAAACGCGGCAAACCAGAATAGGAGGCCGCTGCCAAAAGAGTACGACCCAATCACTCCGCAGATCGCGCTGAGCGACACAAGAGCAACCCGCCGGAGGGGAGGCGCGGAAACCGCCGCCGCCAGCGCTCCCAAACCCGCCACGACGCCCACCAGCCCCATGATGAGATTAATCTGCCAGCCCCATAGCCAATTCTCCCATTGGTTCAGGGAAAACACCATCCCGGAGAACACCGGCAGGAGCGGCCAGGGGCTCACCCCCGCCAAACGCCCTTCCATCGAAAAAAGGTGATAGCCCAGTATGCAAAGCAGTCCAACCGCCAGGAGCACGATCAGCGCCAGTTCCGCCCGGATGTTCCAATGCGTGAGACGGGCGAGACCCAGCATCGTCATCTTGGGAAAAAGCATGCGGTGTTCGTTGTGAAATCTCCACAGCTCGGAGAAAGAGAGCGTTCCCTCACGATCGTGCTCCAAGAGCGGAATGAGCGCCCACTGGTCCCAGAAGGGAACATCTACGCCGTATTTCCACACATACCGGACCAGCAACAGCGCAGGAAGAAGCGATAAGCCGATCCAGAAAAGGCGCGCTCCTCGGGAGGGGGGATCCATGAGAAGACGATGGATCTTCATTCGTTCGCCTGGCGCCAGCTGGCGACTCGGCGTGCATCGAGTCGGAGCGCTGGATGGGCATCAGGCGCCTGACGCCCTAGAAACTCAACGGCGCCCTTGCGGGCCAAGATAGCGGCCGAAGACGCGCAACGTGTAGTCACACACCTGGCGGCGGAGATCAACTCCGTTTCTGTTCTGCGGGCGCTGTGCTTCATCCTTCTTCCCCCTTGGGTGAGAATCCGCGAAGCCTTCTTAGAAGGGAACCCGGTCGGCGAGAAGCTCGTTGCGTTCCGTCTTTCCCGCATGGAGGCCGGCAAGCCTGTTCAGTCGCTTCCAGCGCTGGCCTGGCTCAGTTCGCGGCCGGAAGCCGGTGAATGCGCGTGGTCCCCAGCCAGTGGCTCGAGTTCGACGCGCTCTCTCCGATCTCGATCGACGTCCTAAGGCACGCATCCAGATCGTGCCATTCCGCCGCCGTGCCGACCCAGTAGAACTGCGTGCCAAAGACCCGGACCTTGTAGTCCTTGCCCTCGGGTGGCGTGCAGGCTTGGATCACATCAACCCTCGGTGGCGGAAGTTTAGGATCAGGATAGGCGACGGTGGAGATTTCGCAGTCTTTCACGTAAAGGGTGAAGTCCGTCCAGAGCGAGTACAGAAAAGGCGGGACGCTGTTGTTGACTCGGATGGTCTTGGTCTTCTTGCCCTCGCCCTGGGGGTCGCCGGAATGGACGGCGACGATATAGCCCCCGCGGAAATCGGCGACTGACGCGCACTGCTGTTCGGGATCGAGGTCCACGGGATCGGCCGGCGCGAAATCAAACAAAGGCTTGTTCCATTCCTTCACCCATCCAGAAGCTTGCACGTCGACGATGAACCAACTGACCCCCGGCTCTCTGGAAACGATGATTTGCGACGTTGGGGTGTTCCCCGACTGATCGGCGAAAAGCTGGTCGCCGACCAACCACACGGCCATAGGTACGGCCGGGTTATACTTTGTCCGCGGATATTCGAGCAGCGGCGCGCCTGTCTCGAGCGAGGGGGGCGTTCCCGGAGTTATCCGGCAGTTGGTAATCATTAGGCCCTCATTAAAGCCAAGGTCGGATGGCGGCTTAATCTTGATGAATGGACTTGTGGAGTGTTCCAATCGCTTCTTGTCCGGTTCCGCGTTGTAGTATCCTCGGAGAGAGAGCCCGTTCAGAGCGCAGCCCCCTTGAAGCACGAACATCGTTTGCGACACGGAATCAGCGCAGATCATCGTCGCCTCGATGCCTTTGCCCGTCACGGTCACGTACGGCTTGATCGTAAGCGCCGTCGCGCCCACGGTCCCGAACGACCCGTAATCGACTTCGATGACGAAGGGGTTTTCCGGAGTAGGTGTGGCAGCCGCAAGGGCGCTTCTCAGCGACCCATACTTCGGCGGCGCCGGGTTTTGGTCATGGACAACATAGAGCGTAGTTGTACCCGGCCACGCCGTGGCCCCGAGCCACACGAACAGAGCGCCTAATGTCCACATTTGGCAAGCGTTGGTCCGATTCATGGCAATACCCTCCTGTTTGATTGCGTGACTTTGGATGTCTCTGCGGAAGGCGGAGTTGTCAAGACTGCCTTGAGACAACGAACCAAACTGCCCGCGACCTGCGGCCTATGCTGGCACGGTCGCCCTTCCCGGCTTTCCGGACAGTCCCTCCTTTCTGCCCGCCGGGCAACCCCTGCTCGTAAACCGCTGGCGGAGCGCTGAACTTTCAAACCGGCCCGCGCCCGCACCGCGCCGACCGCCGCCGGGCAGCGCAAGGGCCGCAGAACCGTATAGCGCAGATCCTTCGTCTTGGCGCGCACGATGAACCGGACCTTCTCGTCCATCCAGCGCTCCAGCAAATCGAAGGCGTAGAACCCGCGATCCATCAAATACAGCGGCCCGCCCGCGATCAGCGACACCGCGCGCATGACCTGCGTGTCGTGCCACGCCCCTTCCCGCGTCTGCAGCACCCGCACCGGACACCGGCCCGCCGCCGCGTCCAGCGCATACGCCCAGACCACCCCGACCCCGACCGTGCGGTTGTTGACCTTCCGACAGCCATGACGCAACGTCTTGGCCAGACTCAGCATCATCCCGTCCAGCGCCACTAGCGCCCCCCGCCTCGGCGCGTGCCACTCTTCCAGATGCTCGACCAACTTCCAGACAAACCCGCACGACGACCGGCGCGGCACCGCTTGCGAGACCGAACTGGGGTTGCGCGACCCCAACGTCCGCCCGGCCATCTCGCACAACGGCGCAAGCCCCGAGACCCGATACAAAAACGCGATCGTAAAGCCGTGGATCAACTGCCATGGGCCGATCTTCCTCTCATACTGCCGCGGCTCCACCGCCGCCCACACCGACTGGCGCACCTCCAGGGGGAAAAAACCGCTGGAACAGAACGTTCAACTGGGGCAAGGACAGATGCTGCCAGGGTTTCATGGGAACGGTTCTCCTTCAACGGGAACTGCAACGAGGATCTGTCAAAGAACAGATAACCCTAGCCTCTGCCTATCATGAAACCCTCGTAATATCAACCTCCTGGACCACTGAAACCTTTGAATAGATGTGGCTGGAAAGCCTACGCCACGAACTACCCCGCCGGCTGCGGAGTCCTCTCGTTGTCGTCTTCCTCGCCGGCGTCGTCCGCGCCCGCCGGCGCCGCGCCCTTCGGGGCCTCCGGCGGAAGGGCGATTTCAAACGTCGTGCCGGCGCCTTCCTTGGACTTGCACAACAGTTTTCCCCCCATCGACTCGATGATCTTCTTCGTCATGGGGAGGCCCAGGCCGGTGCCCTTCGATCCCTTGGTGGTGAAAAACGGCAGGAAAATCTGCTGCATCTTCTCGGTGGGAATGCCGCAGCCGTTGTCGTGCACCGAAACGCAGATCCATCCGTTCTCCGTCACGCGCGTGCGAATGAGGATG
>JAPLSS010000559.1 GCA_026398515.1 Candidatus Sumerlaeota bacterium
ATCGGCTAGCTTCCGTGGCATGATGCGTCCAACTTTCGCGGAGGCTCGGCCATGCGCGCGCGAAGACATCCGTTGGAGAAGAAGGTCCGCCGGCTGCGCGGGCGACTGCGCAATGTGGAGACGTTGCGCCTTCTGTTGCGCTGCCTGCTGCCGGCCGCGGCCCTGCTGGCGCTGCTCGTGTTGATCGACCACGTCTTCGACGTTGGCCTCGACATTTGGGCGGTCGCGGGCGTTCTCGGCGGCGTGGCGGCCGTCGTGGGACTGGTCTGGGCGGCCCTGCGCCGTCCGACGCTCTTGGAGGCCGCCGCGTCCGCCGACGCCCGGCTCCAATTGCGCGAACGGCTGAGTTCCGCCCTGTGCGCCCTCGATTCGGAAAAGCGCATGGACCGCGCGCTCGTCGAAGACGCCGAGGAGCGCGCCCGCTCGGTCCGCTCCGGCGACGTCTTCCCCTATCCGTTCTATCGCGAGTTGAAGTGGCTGATCGTCTGCCTGGGCGCCGCCGCGCTGATGGAGGCGTTCATGCCCCGCATGCTGCTGTTCGCGCGGGCGGCCAAGGACGAAACCGCCGCGGCCAAGCCCATCGCCGTCGAGCAGGCGCAGCGAGCGGCCAAGCAACTGACGGAACTCAAGACCAAGCTGGACGAGCGCACAACGGTCAAAGACCCGCTCAATCTGGACAAGATCGGGCGCGACCTGGCGGACCTGCAGAAGGAATTCGAGGCGCAGAAACTCGACCGCACGGCGGCGTTGGCCAAGATTTCAAAACTGACCGATCAGGTCAAAGAGCATCAAAAAGAACTCGCCGACAAGTCCAAGTCGCTGGAGAACCTCAAGGCGCCGGACAACGCGCGCTTCACCCAGGATCTGGCCAAAGCCCTGGAGGCCGGCAACCTGAAGGCCGCGCAACAGAAACTGGACGAACTGAAGAAGCAGATGGAAGGCGGCAAGATGAGCGAGGCCGACAAGCAGAAGATGGCCGAGGAGTTGAAGAAGGTCGGCGACCAACTGAAAGACATGCCGGGCTTGGCCATGAGCCTGAAGAAGGCCGGCGACAGCCTCAAGCAGGGCCAGATGGCCGAGGCCGCCTCCAGTTGCGATGCATGCAAGAGCGACCTGGCCGACCTGGCCGACGCCCTCAAGGAGATGGAGACGCTGGACCAGATGGAAGCCGCGCTAGCCAATTCCAAGGACTCCCTGTCCGGATCCGGACAGGGCGAAGGCAAGGGCTTGGGCGAGGGGCAGGGCGGTGGGCAAGGCGAGGGGACCGGGCAGGCCGAAGGGCGCGGCAAGCCGACGGGCGATCCGAGCCGCATGTGGACGGCGGGCGATTCCTCCAAAGAAGGCAGCGGCATGGGCGAAGCGGGAAAAGGCGCGGGCGGCGTGGCCCAGGTCGCGCCCGATCAGGTCAACTTCAAGCCCGACAAACTGAAGGGCCAGACGCAGGCGGGCGAGATCATCGCCTCGTTCCGCGTCTCCGGCGAACAGATTCCCGGCGAGGCCAAGGTCAAGTACCAGGAGACCTATACGGAGTATCGCCAGGCGTGCGAAGACACGCTGCACCGAGAGGCGATGCCGCTCGAGTACCGCAGTTTGGTCACCGACTACTTTGACGCGATCAGGCCGGAGAAGCAGACGGCGACGGCGGCGAGTCAGCCGTCACAGTAGCGCTGGCTGTCCAGCCGGTAGGTTTTGCGTTCCGCGACTGAGGGATGAAGATTGCCGGCTGGACAGCCGGCGCTACTTTTCCGCTGGCGCGACGATGATTCTCTAGTCAAGGATTTGCTTAGCGAGGTCCACGAGCTACTGGTCTATGCCAAGGGCCTGCGGATGATGCGTAGTGCGGGGATCTTGCTGTTGCGCCAAGACGCGGGACGGAATAGGATTGCTTTGTGCCGGCGTTGCTGAGAGTTCGAGGATACCGGTTCTTCTTCTACAGCATGGAAGAGCGTGAACCGGCTCACATTCATGTCGCTCACGCGGGACGGTATGCTAAGTTTTGGCTTGACCCCGTCGCCGTGGCGGAGGTTCGAAGGTTTCGCGCGCATGAATTGGCCGACATCCAGCGAGTCGTTCTCGAAAAGCAGGAGTTCTTTTTGGAGGCGTGGTATGACAGTTTTGGCAGAGAAATGTGACGTGCTCGCCATCGATGTGGCGTGCTCAAAGGAGGCGCTGTCCGTCACGCTGTCCGATGGGCGAGTGGTGTCGGCGCCGCTTATTTGGTTCCCTCGGTTGTCGCAGGCGAAGCCGAGACAGCGCGATCAGTGGGAGTTGATCGGCGGCGGGATCGGGATTCATTGGGAGGCAATCGACGAGGATATTTGCGTTGCCGGCCTTTTACAGCCGGGGAACTTCATGAGGCTTCCCGACACGTTCGCCCAACCGCCCAAGAAGCGCCGCCTGACGAGCGCGCGCCACGGCGCACGCAGTGAGCCGGCCGTCAGCGAGCGGCGGCGAGCGACCCAAAGATAGACACAGAGAAGGAAGAGGGGAGACGCGGGGATGGAAATCTGTTAAGACCAAAAAAACTGTTCTCCCCCCCTCTCCTCTTTTTCCGAGTCTCCCCTCTGCCTATCTCTTCTTTTACCCCGCTTGTTTTTGCACCGTTTCGGCCGTGTGCGCGGCTTCGCGCAAGGTGATGCCGCTGACGCCCGCGCACACCGCGCCGACCAAGATCACCGGCGCGTATTGCGTCAAGTGCGTCAGCAGCGCCATCGCCACCACGGTGTCGGGCGTCGCGCTCAGGTCCATCAACTTCATGGCGAGCAGGAATCCCGCCTCCCACAGGCCCCAATAGCCCGGCGCCGCGGGGATCAGGATCGTCACGCAGATCAGCAGTGTGATGGTCAGACCCTGCAGGAACGTCATCGGAACGTCAAACGCGTACGCGATCAACGGAACCGACCACGCCACCAGCGCCCAGATCAACACGGAATGAACCGCGATCCAGAAGACGCGCGCAGGGCTCTTCAGGCTGTCAAACCCCAGCGCGAAGGCTTCGATCACCTTCCGCGCGGCGTTGCGCAGGAACGGAGGCAGAAACCCCAGGGCGTCGATCAGGCGCTCGACCAGACGGCGAAACGCGGCATTCATCATCAGAAGGATGGCAATGACCAATAAAGCGGTCGGCAGAGCGATATATATCCGGGCGAGCTCTTTCAGCTTCTCCGGATCGACCTTGAAGCCGTGGTATTGCATCTCGACGTTTCCGAAAGGAACCCGCCAGAAAACCAACGCCAGGCCGGCCAGAATGGTCAGGCTGTCGACCACTCGTTCCGCGGCCACGGTCGCCAGCGCGGTGGCGATGGACACCTTCTCGCGCCGCCCCACCAACACCGCGCGCGCCGCCTCGCCCACGCGGAACGGGAAGATGCTGTTCAGCGCGTAGCAGATCATGTTGGGGCTGAACAGGCGGCGCGTCGAGACCGGGCGCTCCTCAGTTCCTTGAAACTGACGCCGCGCAGGGCGAACCACAGGAACCCGGCCGACAGAGCCAGACTGGCCGCGAACACGATGTATCGCTTTTTCATGGGCGGGAGAAATCGACTTCCGGGGAATGGGCGACGGCGTCCAACGCGCTCTGATAGACCAGGCCGACGGGCACGTTCGCCTTCTCGGCCAGGCGGCGGCAATCCTCGTACTCGGGCGAGGCCTTGAGAACTTCATCGCCCCACCAGCCGATTTTCACGTGAACCATGCCGTAAGGCGTTGCGACCGCCGCTCGCTTGCGCGGCAGGCAATGGCGCTCGACGGCGATCGACTTGACGCCGAAGGTCGTGGTGTGCCGCAGCAAAATCTCCAGCATTTCGCCGCGCTTCTCCTCATCGGTCAAGACGCAAATCGACACGCCGGGCCGTCCTTTCTTCATCAGGATCGGAGTCAGAAACGCGTCGCGGCAGCCGGCCCGGAACAGCCGCTCGAGCGCCGGCCCGTAATGCTCGGGGTTCATGTCGTCGATTTCCGTGGTTAGGACGAATAGTCGATCCGAGCGAAGCGCGCCGGCGCCCCGAGCGGAGTCGAGGGGCTCGCCCAGCAGCAAACGCAGGTAATTCGTCCGCCCCGGGATCTCGCGCTGGCCCGCGCCATACGCGGTCTTCGTGAGGCGCACCGGCGGCAACGGCCCGAACTGGGGATCGAGCGCTCGCAGGATCGCCGCGCCCGTCGGGGTCGTCATTTCCCGCGCCACCGGCCCGGCCTCCACCGGCGCGCCTTCGAGCAAGCGCGCCGTGGCCGGAGCGGGCACGGGCAGCGTTCCATGGCCGCATTGCACCTCGCCCGATCCGACGACAACGGTCGAGGCGGCGAATCCCTCGACTGCGCTCGGGATCTTCGACCCCTCGGCGCCGAGCATCTCCAGACCGACCATCGACCCCACGATGTCGATGATCGCGTCGACCGCGCCGACTTCGTGGAAGTGCACTTTCCCCAGGGGAATCCTGTGGACGGCGGCCTCCGCGCGCCCCAGCAGGAGAAACGCGCGCAGCGCCCGTTCGCCCGCGCGCCCCGGCAGCGCGACGCCTTCCAGCATCGAGCGGATATCCGAGTAGCGGCGATGCGGTTGCGCAGCGCTCTTGCTCAGCGCGACGGTGGCCAGAGTCCCCGCCACGCCGACGCGCCGGACCTCCTGCGCCTCCAGGCGCCACCCGCACACCGGCAGCCGTTTCAATTCCTTGCGCAGGTCCTTCAAATCCACGCCGGCGTCCAGCAGCGCCCCCAGCGTCATGTCGCCGCTAATGCCGTTGGAACAGTCAAAATAGGCGAGGAGGGACATAACTAGGCGAGTTCCAGCGGATCCGAGTCAGGGTCAAGCCCCCCGGCGATCTCGGCGAAGTGGACGATATGCACGATCATTCTGCCGGCTCGGCCATTCCTCCATGGCCTCAGCCTCTTGCCCCTGCGTTCAAACGCCACGCTTCTTGCGAATCTCATCGATGCCAATGGTTGGCGCTTCCTTGGCTCGGTCCTCCAAGAACGAACGAAACTTAGCGCTGCCGCCTAAGGCCGCCACTTCTCGGTCGAACTCGTCAGCGTGCTCGAGGATGAAGTCTTCTCCGAATGGCGAGTGAATGAGAACCGCTTCGGACTTGGCAAGGGCCAACACCTCCCCCAGGGACCGCTGTTTTTTGCTGAGATCCACCGTTTTCATATCTCCAACCTCTCACCCCGTATCAACAGGTTGTTATGCGCCTTGTGCCCGACGGCCAGCACTCTCACCAACGTCCCCGGGTTGATCTCGTAGAACACGCGGTAGTCCCCGATCCGCAGTTCCCAGGGCGCCAGGGGATTCGGCCGGAGCTGCCTCCGTCTTTTGCTTTCCACGTTCGCGTCGGCCTCCAGGAACTTCTCTATCGCGTCAAGGATGATCTTCTGTTCCCGGGCATGGTAATGAGCCAGGTCCTCATCGGCGCTGGGGACGAACCGAACGTCGAACTTCATATCCTACGTTTACCATGTCATGGCGCATGTGGCAAGATCAGCCATCCGCCTCCCAAGTCGAACTACGGATTCCGTCCGGCCCAGCGACCTTAGACCGCTTCCAAGGCGTCTTTGACGCCTCAATCGCCAATTCACTCGGCGTTGATCAAGCTGGCCAGCACTCCGGCGCCGAAGCCGTTGTCAATGTTGACCACCGCCACGTTGCACGAGCACGAATTGAGCATCCCCAGCAACGCCGACAGGCCGCCGAAGTTCGCCCCGTAGCCGATCGAGGTCGGCACGGCGATCACCGGACAGCTCACCAGTCCGCCGACGACGCTGGCCAACGCGCCCTCCATCCCGGCGACCACCACCAGGACGCGCGCCTGGCGGATCTCCTCGAGGCTGTCGAATAGCCGATGCACCCCCGCGACTCCGGCGTCGAACGTCCGGCGCACCGGGTTGCCGAGGAATTCGGCCACGCCGGCGGCCTCCTCGGCCACCGGGATGTCGCTCGTGCCGGCCGAGACGACCTGCACCACCCCGCGCCGAGCCTTCGGCGCGGTCGTGATCTTCCACATCAGGCGGCCGGTCGCGTTGTATTCCAAGCCGTCGATCTCGCGCTTCACATGCTCATATACCTCTGGGGTTGCGCGGGTCGCCAACAGGTTTTGGCCCGCCTGATCCAGGACGCGCAAAATGCCGGCGACTTGCTCCGGCGTCTTGCCGGGGCAATACACGACCTCCGGGACGCCCTGCCGGCGGCGGCGGTGCAGGTCCACTTTCGCATAGCCGACGTCGGCGTATCCGGCGGGCGCCAGCGCTTGCGCCGCGGCCTCCGGGGTCATCCGCCCGTCGCGCACGGCTTCGAGGATGTCGTGGATGGGTGTGTGGCTCACAATGGCAGTCCTGCAACAGAACGAGGAGAAAAGGACCACAAAGACAACAGGGACGAAAAGGACAGAGAAAAATGCACTTGTCTTTGTGGTCTTTGTGGTCCTTTTCGTCCTTTGCTGTTACTCCTTCGCCGCCCGCCGCGCGCGGCCGATCGACAGCTGGGGCGCGCGCTCGGCCATCAGCACCCGAATGTCCGAAGAGGTGAACCGCGTCGACACGTCCGCGGCCAACCGGCGCAGGTCCTCGATGGTCACGCCGCGCAGCCGCTGTTTGATCGTCGGCACGTCGCCCGCGGCCATCGACAGTTCGTCGATCCCCATGCCCACCAGCAGGCACGCCAGGTCGGGATCGCTCGCCATCTCGCCGCACAAGCCCACCCAGATCCCGTTGCGATGCGCGCTCTCGATCACCTCGCGGATCAGCCGCAGAACCGACGGGTGGTACGGATCGTAGAGATGCGCGACCTGCGAGTTCACTCGGTCGACCGCCAGCGTGTATTGGATCAGGTCGTTCGTGCCGAGGCTGAAGAAGTCGACCTCGCGCGCCAGCGTGTCCGCGGCCAGCGCCGCCGACGGCACCTCGACCATGATGCCGACCTCGATCGAATCGTCAAACGCCACGCGCTGCGACTTCAACTCCTCTTTCACCTGCTCGAGAATCAGCCGCGCCTCGCGCACTTCGGCCAGGCTGGACACCAGCGGAAACATGATGCGCGCTTTCCCATAGCGCGACGCCCGCAGAATGGCCCGCAACTGGGTTTTGAACAGCTCCGGGTAGCGCAGACACAGCCGGATGGCCCGCAGCCCGAGGAACGGATTGAGCTCCTGGGACAGGGTGACGTGCGAGAGGAACTTGTCCCCGCCCAGGTCGAACGTCCGAAACACCACCGGCTTCGGATTCACCCGGCGCAGCACCTGCCGATAGACGTCGTACTGCTCCTGCTCGCTCGGCGGGTGTTCGCCTTCGAGGTACAAGAACTCCGTGCGAAACAGGCCGATCCCATCGGCGCCGTGCTCCAGCACGTGTTCGACTTCGCTGGGCAGCTCGATGTTCGCCGCCAGGTCGATCACATAGCCGTCCCGCGTTTCGGCGGGCAACAATCTCAGACGGCGCAGCCCCACGTCGCGCGCCCGCCATTCGCGCCGCCGCATGCGGTAGTTGCGGACCTCTTCGGATGTGGGGTTGGCGATCACGCGCCCGGAAAAGCCGTCGACGATGAGCGGCGTGCCCGCCGCCACTTCCGCCGACAGGCATTCCAGACCGACCACCGCCGGCAGTTCCAGCGCCTTGGCCAGCAGCGCCGTGTGGCTGACCGGGCCGCCCATGTCGGTGGCGAACCCCGCGACACGGTCGCGCATCAGGTGCGCCGTCTCCGACGGCGCCAGATCGTGCGCCACGAGCACCGACGTGGCGGCCGGGTTGATCAGCGCGCCCGACCCGCCCGACGCCCCCATTTGCGACAGCAGCCGGTCGCCCACGTCGCGCAGGTCGGCGGCGACCCCGGCCAGCTTCGGGTCCTTCAGCCTTTGGATGCGTTGAACTTGTTTCTCGATCAGCTCCGCCACGACGCTTTCGGCGTTGCGCAGTTCGGCGCGGATGAGATCCTCGGCCTTGTCGATGAGTTCCGGGTCTTCGAGCAGCCCCAGATGGCCTTCGAAGATGCGCGCCAGGGTGGCGTCGATGGCGGTGGCCGTCTCCGCGCGCGCGTGGCGGACATCCTCCTTCGCCGCCGCGACCGCCGCGCGAAACCGCTTGATCTCCTCGTCCACCTGCGAAGGCTTCAGCGTCCGAACCTCCACGCCCGCGCGCTGGCGCGTGAACAGAAAGGCCGGCCCAAACGCGACGCCCGGACTGGCCGGAATGCCGCGGAAGACCCGGTGCAGGCCCGTCCGTTGGGGCGCCAGGTTCGCATGCCCAGATGCGGAAGAAGGATTCAACGCTGTCGCTCGATTCGGCGGATGAATGGCGCGCCCGCCGCGTCGCCCGCGCGCCAGAACTCCTTGGAGGGATACCTTACGGTTTTGTCGGTTCAACGCAAGAGGATTCCGGGGCGGCAGAGCGCGCCAGCGCGCCCCTTTCAGGGTAAAGACATTTCGCTCTTGCCAAACCGTGGTCTGAAACCGCAATCGAGCCCACACTCGCATTCTCCCTCTCACGCCAGCCTCAGCGCGGTCAACAGCACGTCGATCAGCTTGATGCCGAGGAACGGGGCGATCAAGCCGCCGACGCCGTAGAGCAGCACGTTGTCCCGCAACAGGCGGGCGGCGGAGACGGCGCGGTAGCGGACCCCTTTGATCGCCAGCGGAATCAGCGCAATGATAATTAAGGCATTGAAGATGACCGCCGAGAGAATCGCGCTCTGGGGGGTGGCCAGGCGCATGACGTTCAGCGCGCCCAGTTGCGGATAGGTGGAGGCGAAGACCGCCGGAATGATGGCGAAGTACTTGGCCACGTCGTTGGCGACGCTGAACGTCGTCAACGCTCCGCGCGTGATGAGCAACTGCTTTCCGATCCGAACGATCTCCACCAACTTCGTGGGATTGGAGTCGAGGTCGACCATGTTGCCGGCTTCCTTGGCGGCCTGGGCGCCGTCGTTAATCGCCACGGCCACGTCGGCCTGCGCCAGCGCGGGCGCGTAGTTGGTTCCATCGCAGGTCATCGCGACCAACCGCCCTTCGGTTTGGCACTGGCGGATGAGTTCGAGTTTCTTCTCCGGCGTGGCTTCCGCCAGGAAATCGTCCACGCCCGCCTCGGCCGCAATCGCCGCCGCCGTCAGCGGATTGTCGCCGGTGATCATCACCGTCTTGATGCCCATCCGCCGCAGCTCGGCGAACCGCTCCGCGATTCCGCCTTTCAGCACGTCCTTCAGCCGGATAACCCCGAGAACGCGGGCGCCGTCGGCGACCACGAGGGGCGTGCCGCCGTCCTTGGCGATGGTCTCGACAACCACGCGCGCTTCGGCCGGAAACCGACCGCCTTGCGCGCCGACGAACGCCCCAATGGCGTCGGCGGCTCCCTTGCGAATCGTGCGGGCGCCGAGGTCGACTCCGCTCATGCGGGTCTGCGCGGTGAACGGGAGGAAACGCGCGCCGAGCGGTTGGATGTCGCGCCCGCGCAGGCCGAACCGCTCCTTGGCCAGAACGACGATGCTGCGGCCCTCGGGCGTCTCGTCGGCCAGCGACGACAGGTGGGCGGCGTCGGCCAGTTCCTTTTCGTCGACGCCGGGCGCCGGGATGAACTCGGTCGCCTGGCGGTTGCCCAACGTGATGGTGCCCGTCTTGTCCAAAAGAAGCGTGTCGACATCGCCGGCGGCCTCCACCGCCCGGCCCGACGTGGCCAGCACATTGGCCTGGAGGAGCCGGTCCATGCCGGCGATGCCGATGGCCGCGAGCAGGCCGCCGATCGTCGTCGGCGCCAGGCAGACGAACAGCGCCACCAGCGCGGTAAGGGTCGCCACTTTGCCGGCGCCGGCCTCGCGCACGCTGTAGATCGACATCGGCAGCAGCGTCGCGCAGACCGCCAGGAAGATGATCGTCAACGCGGCGAGAAGGATGCTCAGGGCGATTTCGTTGGGCGTCTTCTGACGCCGGGCGCCTTCCACGAGGCCGATCATGCGGTCCAGGAAACTTTCGCCGGGATCGACCGTGACTCGCACGACGATCCAGTCCGACAGCACGCGCGTGCCCCCGGTGACGCCGCCGCGGTCGCCCCCGCTTTCGCGAATGACCGGGGCGCTTTCGCCGGTCACCGCGCTTTCGTCCACGTAAGCGATGCCTTCGATGATTTCGCCGTCCGCGGGGATCGCCTGCCCGGCCTCAATCAACACGATGTCGCCTTTCCGCAGCGCCTCCGCGTCGACCTCCTCGGCCGTCGCATCGCGCCGCGGTTCTTTCAGCCGCCGGGCCTTAATCGACTGGCGCGCCGCGCGCAGCGCCCGGGCCTGGGCCTTTCCCCGGCCTTCCGCCGCGGCGGTGGCGTAGTTCGCGAACAGCACCGTGAACCACAGCCAGGCCGCCACCGCGAAGATGAACCCGGCCGGCGCCTCGCCATGCCCGAACAGCGCCTGAACGAATAACGCGGTGGTCAGCAGGCTGCCCACCCAAACCGTGAACATGACCGGATTGCCCACTTGATCGCGCGGCCTCAGCCGCTTCACCGACTCCTTCATGCCCGCCATCAGGAATCGGGGGTCCAGCAGCGAAGGGCGTGTGATTTTCCCATTCATGGTGCGAACTCCTGGGCCTCATTGGACAGAGTGGACGAAGTGGACGGGATGGACGGAGTGGACGGACATGACTGACAGGTCTGACTCGCCCGACTAGTCCTCTGCGTTCATCCCCCCATCATCCGCAACTGCTCCACGATCGGCCCGAGCGCCAGCGCCGGCAGAAACGTCAGCGCGCCCACAATGAGCACGACCGCAATCAAGAGACACACGAACAGGGGGCCGTGCGTGGGCAAGGTGCCCGGCCCTTGCGGAACCGTCCTCTTGCGGGCGAGCGAACCGGCGATGGCCAGAGTCGGAATGGCCACCCAATAGCGCCCGATCAGCATCGCCATTCCGCCCAGCAGGTTGTAGAAGGGGCGGTTGGCGTCCAGGCCGGCGAACGCGCTGCCGTTGTTGTTCGCCATGGAACTGAAGGCGTAGAGGATCTCGCTCAATCCGTGCGCGCCCGGGTTGGCGCGTCCGGCCAGAGCGCTGGCGTTCATGACGCCGAGAGCCGTCCCCCCCAGCACGAGCAGCGCCGGGACGAGAATCCCCAACGACGCCATTTTCATTTCATAGGCGCCGATTTTCTTACCCAGGTATTCCGGCGTGCGCCCCACCATCAGGCCGGCGAGGAAGACCGTGACGATGACGAACAGCAACATTCCATAGAGGCCCGATCCCACGCCGCCGAAGATCACTTCGCCCAACTGCATCATCAGCATCGGGATCAGCCCGCCCAGCGGCGTATAGCTGTCGTGCATGGAGTTGACCGAGCCGTTGGAAGCCGCCGTGGTCGCCGTGGCCCAGAGGACCGAGTTGGCGATGCCGAAGCGCGTCTCTTTTCCTTCCATGTTTCCGCCCGCTTGCGTCCACAACGGGTCGCCGCCCTCGGCCTCCAGCGCGCGCGGATCGACTCCCAGGGCCGCCAATCGCGGGTTGCCCGCCTGTTCCGCCCACAGGCAAACCGCCAGCAGCCCCACGAACACGATCATCATCGCCGCGAGCAGCGCCCAACCCTGCCGCGCGTCGCCCACCATCTCGCCCAGCGTGTGGCAGAGCGCGGCGCTGATGACCAGGATAGCCAACACCTCAAAAAAGTTGGAGAGCGGCGTGGGGTTCTCGAAGGGGTGGGCGGAATTGGCGTTGAAGAACCCGCCCCCGTTCGTGCCCAGTTGCTTGATGGCGATCTGGGAGGCCGCCGGACCCAGGGCGATGGTTTGCGGTTGGCCGCCCTCCACCAACGCGGCCCGGGCGTAGGGGCGAAACGTCTGAACCACACCCTGCGAGACCAGGAACAGGGCGAAGGCCAGCGAAAGCGGGAGCAGGATGTACAGGGTCCCGCGCACGAGATCGAACCAGAAGTTTCCCACCGTCGCGCACAGCCGGCGCTTCAGCCCGCGAATCAGCGCCGCCAGGATGGCCATGCCGGTCGCCGCCGAGAGGAAGTTGTGAACGGTCAGCCCCGCCATCTGGGTCAGATAGCTCAGCGAGGCCTCCCCCGAATAGTTCTGCCAGTTCGTGTTCGTCGAAAAACTGGCGGCGATGTTGAACGCCGTGTCGGGCCTCATGGCGCCCATGTGTTGCGGATTGAGGGGAAGCCGCCCTTGCATTCGGAGCAAGAGATACAGCACGGCCATGCCGGCGAGGTTGAACAGCAACATGGCCGCCGCGTAGGTCCGCCACGCCATCTCGGCCCGGGGATCGATGCCGGAAAGGCGGTAGATCAGGCGTTCGATTGGCCCGAAGGCCTTCTCCAGCCACAGGGGCGAGCCCTCGTAGACCCGCGCCATATAGGCGCCGAGCGGCTTGGCCAGCGCCACGAGCGCCGCCAGGTAGATCAGGATTTGCGTCACGCCCATGACAGTCATCAAAACCACTCCGGTTTGAGCATGGCCACAAGGAGATAGACCAGAAGCGCCAACGCCACCAACGCCGCAACGACGTGAAGCACAGAGGTCACTCCTTTCCCAACGCGTCGAACAGACGCAGCAGCGCCAGCGACGCCAAACCGAACCCCACCGTAATGATTACGCTCATCAGGTCCATCATTTTCGCGATCTCCTTCGCCGCGCCTCTGTTTCGCCTTCGTGTCGCGCAGCCTGCGCTTGATTCAGAGCAAAAGGTAGCCCAAAGCGCCGTTGGAGAGCTGTCAAAGCAGGCGAGGGAGATGTAAAAAGGGCGTAAATGTCTGCCGTCGACTCCCGTCGGCCGCGGCGCTTTTCAACAGCCTGCGCTGTTTATACATGGCCTCGAAAATAACTCAGTGTTTGCAGCCCCTTCCGGGTCGGCGAGGCGGCGCGACACAAGAGACATCGCTCCACGAATCCGTCGTCTCCCCGCAGGGGAGAAACATGAATAGCCGTGGGTGAAACCCACGGAAACGGCGCCCCCCCTTCTCTCGACCCTGACGGGGTCGCACGGTCGGCGCCGCGTCTCGTTCGACCCCTCCAGGGTCGAAACCCTGGGGGCGCCCCTTCCGTGGGCTGCCGCCCACGGCTATTCACATTCGACCCCCTTCGGGGTCCCAGAGGCCTGCAATCCAAAAGTGGGTTCAGCGCTCGCCAGATATACTTCGTTACTTATGTCGCCATGTATAGCGGCGGAACTCAAAGCCTGATGGACATCGCCGCGCCGCCGTGGCAACAATGGGGCGGCCGTTTCTTGAACAACGACTCGCACGAGAAGAGCCGAAGAAAGGACATCGCATGAATCGCAGGGGTTTTTGCCGGTTTGTCGGGCTTGGCGCGGCGGCGGTGGCGGCGCCGCGATGGCTGAGGGCGGAGGAAAAGGCTGAATCATCGGCCGGGGCGAAGAAGCCGAATTTCATCGTCATCTTCGCGGACGACCAGGGATACGCCGACCTGGGCTGCTTTGGCGCGGAGAAGATCCGAACGCCCAACCTGGATCGCATGGCCGCGCAGGGCGTGAGGTTCACGGACTTCTATTCCGCCGCGCCTTTGTGCTCCGCGTCGCGCACCGCCCTGATGACCGGGCGCTATCACTCGCGCACCGGAATCAAGATGGTCCTCAACGCTCGCGACAAGAAAGGCCTGGACCTGAAGGAAGTCCTCCTCCCGCAGATCCTGAAGCCCCAGGGCTACGCGACCGCCGTTATCGGCAAGTGGCACCTCGGGCACACGCCGGAGTATCTGCCCACGCGCCGGGGGTTCGATTCCTATTTCGGCATCCCGTACAGCAACGACATGAACATCGATCCGCAGGCGGAACTCGCCGACGACATCGTCCTGCGCGAAGGCATGACGGTCGAACGGATCCGTACCGAGCCGCCGAAAAAACGCTGGGTCCCGTTGATGCGCGACGAGAAGGTGATCGAATATCCGGCGGACCAATCCACGCTGACTAAGCGCTACACCGAAGAGGCCATCCGGTTCATCACCGCCAACAAGAACAAGCCGTTCTTCCTCTATCTGCCGCACAACATGCCGCATGATCCGGTGAACGCGTCCGAGCGATTCAAAGGCAAGAGCGCCGCCGGGCCGTATGGCGACGCGGTGGAAGAGATCGACTGGAGCGCGGGCGAGATTCTGAAGACGCTCCAGACGCTGGGGATCGATGACAACACGCTGGTCATCTTCACCTCGGACAACGGCCCGTGGCAGCACCTGGCGCCGCCGCTTCACGGCGGCAAGGGCTCGGTCTGGGAAGGCGGGATGCGCGAGCCGTGCATCATGTGGTGGCCGGGACGCCTCCCGGCGGGAAAGGTCTGCTCGGAGATCGCCGGGACCATCGACTTGCTGCCGACGTTCGCGAGGCTGGCCGGCGGCCAGACGCCTCAGGATCGCCCCATCGACGGCAAAGACATCTGGCCGCTGATGTCAAATCCCGAAGGCGCCCAGACGCCCCACGAGGCGTTCTTCTACGTGACCTCCGCCGTGCGCAGCGGCCCGTGGAAACTCCATTGGAACAAGGCGGGCGTTCAACTCTACGACCTGAAGGCGGACATCGGCGAGACGAAGAACGTGGCGGACCAGCATCCCGACGTGGTTGAACGGTTGAAGGGGATGCTGGAGGCGTACGATCGCGAAGTGGGCGCGACTCCGGGAACGAAGAACAAGCCCGGGGAAGTCAAGGTAAAGCCAATGGGCCGCGCCCCGGCGAGCGCCCCGGCGAAGAAAGCGCCCAAAGGCAAGCCAACGAAATGAAAGGACGGAAAGAATGAATCGCAGGGATTTCTGCAAGAGCCTCGGGTTCGGGGCGGCCGCTCTGGCGCTGCCCCAATGGTTGGCGGGCGCGGAGAAGGGGGAAGCCGCGTCCGCCCAGGGAAAGCCAAACATCGTTTTCATTCTCTTCGACGACCTGGGATACGGCGAGCCGCCGCTCTTTCGAAAAGACTCCCCGTTCAAGACGCCCAACATCGGCCGCTTGGCGACGCAAGGGATGAAGTTCACCGACGCCCATTGCGCGGCGGCGGTCTGCACGCCCACGCGCTACGGCGTGATCACCGGGCGCTATCCCTTCCGCATCGGGCAATACGGCGTGTTGACGACGTATTCTCCCCCCATCATCGAGCCGGAGCGTCTCACCATCGGCAAGATGCTCCAGGCGCAGGGCTATCACACGGCCTGCATTGGCAAGTGGCACCTGGGCATGACGTGGGCCGCCGACATCGTGAAGAAAGGCGAGAAAGAGGTCCCGCCCATCGGCACGACCGCCACCAACGACGCGACGGCCCGCGGCTTCGACGTCTTCCATGGCTACACCCACGCCCGCAACATCGGGATGATCATGGACAACAATCGGGTGGCGGAGATCGTCCAGCCGATCGAAGTGCAGCCGCTCCTGGGCAAGAAGGCCGTCGAATACATCGACCAGCGGGCCAAACAACCTCAGCCGTTCTTCCTCTATCTGCCGCTGAGCACGCCGCACCTGCCCATCGTGCCCGCGGAGGAATTCCAGGGAAAGAGCGGCGTGGACGCCTACGGCGACTGGATCTTCGAAGGCGACTGGGTGGTTGGGCAGGTGATGGAGGCCCTGGACCGCAACGGCTTGGCGGACAACACCCTGCTGATGGTTTCCAGCGACAACGGCGCGGAGCATCGCGAGTATCCGCCGTTGCGCGGCTCCAAGCGCAGCATCTACGAAGGCGGCCATCGCGAGCCGTTCGTCGCGCGCTGGCCCGGCAGGATCAGGCCCGGCTCGGTGTGCGACGACACGATTTGCCTCAACGACCTGATGGCCACCTACGCCGAAATCCTGGGCGTCAAAATCCCCGACACCGCCGCCGAAGACAGCGTGAGCATTCTGGCCGACCTGCTGGGCGCGGCGAAAGGGCCGGCGCGCGAGGCCACGGTGCATCAATCCAGCACGGGTGACCTCGCCATCCGTCAGGGTCCCTGGAAGATGATTTTCTTCGGAACCGGCAAGAAGGAACTCTACAATCTGAAAGACGACATCAGCGAGACGAAGGATTTGCTGGCCGAGCAGCCCGAGGTAGTCGAGCGCCTGACCGAACTGATGCAGAAGTACATCGACAACGGCCGCAGCGCCCCAGGCGCGCCGCAGAAGAACGGCGTCAAGGTGGAACTCGGGAAAACCGAAAAGGGCGGCGCCAAGGCCAAAGGCGAGGAAGGCGCCGCAGAGGCCGCGAAGAAGAAGGGCAAGAAGGCAAAGGGAACCACGAAGGCGACTCCTCAAGTTCCGCAAGAGGCGGATGAGGAGTCCGGCGGAGGATGAAGCAAGTCCGGTCCGGACTTCGGCGCGCTCCGTCGAGTCGCGGCTCGTTCACGTGAGATCAGTCATTCGCGATAGATTGAATGACGCCGGCAAGCCCCACCGTGACTCGGGCGAGATCGCCGAAGCGGATAGAATCCAGTTTCTCCGTACGGCGGTGGTAGTTTGGATTGCGGAACATGGCGGTGTCGGTGACCATGACGCCGGGATAGCCCTGCCGCCAGAACGACCATTGATCCGAGAGGCCCACGCCCGGGACGAACTCCGGCGCGGCGATGCCTTCGGAGGGGAATGGAGCGGTCTCGCGAAAGAGGCGGATCGTCAGCGCCGGATGAGGGCAGAATGCAAGACCTTTGGCGCTTCCACGGATTCAGATCGCCAGATCGCCCCCTGCGTAGCGAAGCCGACTTCTGTGCGCTCCGGCTGGATCCGCTGCCACGTCGGCGTCGTGTCGGGCCTAACGATATACGTCTCGTCGATGTCCCACTTTGACCACGTAGACAACGAGCGCTTCAGCTTCGATCGAGTACAAGACGCGATAGACCCCGCATCGAATCCGGTATTTCTCGGCCCCCGAGATCTTGCGGCACCCCGGCGGGCGCGGGTCTTCGGCCAGACGGAGAATGTGTTGAACGATTCGCTGCCGGTCCTTCTTCGAACCAACCGCATCGAGTTCTTTGGCGGCCGAGGGCTTGATGAAGACCCTATATCCTGCCACGTCGCTTGAGCTCCTTGACCACCGTCTCAAAAGGCAGGTTCGGCTCCGAAGCCCTGTCCTTGAACGCCGCTAGGTCCTCCGCATCTTCGGCGAGGGAAAGTCTCAGGGCCTCGTTGACCAGAGTCGAAAGGGTCTGGTCCGTTTCAGCCGCTTTCAGGCGCAACGCCCGGTGGATTTCGGGGTCAAGGTAGACCGTGGATCGCTTCAGCATCGTGTTCATGGTGGAACT
>JAPLSS010000436.1 GCA_026398515.1 Candidatus Sumerlaeota bacterium
ACAACCCGCTGGAGGAAGGCTCGCGCGCCTTTCTGACCAACGGGCCGGCCTCCCTGGCGCTCCTCCTGGCCGCGGCGCTGGCGGTTCTCCTGCTTTCGCGAAAGATTCCGGCGGTGGGCCTGGGCGCGGTATGGTTTCTGGCGGCCCTGCTGCCGAACCTGCCGTTCTGGCCGACGTTCCTGGTCCTCACCGAATCGAAACTGCTTTTGCCGACCCTGGGCCTGAGCCTGGCGATCGCCGGCGTGGTGTTCGCGGTCGCCAACGAGCGACAGCCGCTGCTGGAAGGCGCCCGCAACACGACGGTGGCGGTCGTCGCGGCGTTGGCATGGACCTCCATGGCGGCGCTGGCTTACAGCCGCGGCCTCGATTGGAAGTCGGGGCCCGACCTGTGGCGGGCCGAACGCGCGCTGCATCCGAACGACGAAACGGCGCTCCTGTCCACGGCCTTCTATCAACGGCAGTCCGGCCATTTGGACGAGGCGGAAAAGACGCTCCATTTGGCGCTGGACAACTACACCTCGCGGCCCGCGGTCTACTACGAGTTGGCGTACACCTACCTGGCGCAAGGGAAGAAAGCCGAAGCGCTCGACATTCTGAACCGCGCCATGCAACTGGCCCCGGCGCCGCGGGGCGATTTCTATGTGAAGGTCGGCTTGCTCTATGAGCAGTTGGACGACACGGAGAAATCCACGGCCGCCTTCGAGCGCGGCATCGAGGGCGATCCGGAGAACTGGTCGCTGCACTTCCTGCTCGGCAACACGCTGCTGACGCGCCGCGACCTCGCCCAGGCTATCTCACAATACTCGAGCGCGCTGGCCGAAGCGCCCCCCCAATACGCCGGGGCGATCTTGCTCAACCGCGCCATGGCGCGCCGCCAATCGGGCGATCTCGATGGCGCGTTGGCCGACGCGGAAAAGGGCGTCCAACTCGATCCCTTCGAACCGCGCTTGCGCATCGAACTGTCGGACGCGTGGCTGGCCAAAGGCGCGGACTCCCAAGTCGCCGGCCTCGACGACGCGGCGAGAAGCAAACTGCGAACCGAGGTGGCGGAAAAGGCGTTGAACGTCTTGCACGACGGCGTCACCCAGATTTCGCCGCCCGACCGCGATATTTACCTCTCCTACGCCGACTTGCTGCGCCAAGTCGGGATGGTCGACGAGGCGGCGCGCTGGGCCACGCGCGCGCGCGAGCTCTTCCCCGCCGATCCGAAGACGCGGCTGTACGAAGCCACGCTGCTCCTGGCCCTGGACCGCTACAACGAAGCCGGGCGTCTGTTCGCTTCGATGATGGACGATCCGAAACTGCGCAACCACCCGACCGCCATCGCCGGCCTGGGCTTCTGCCTGTTCCAGCGCGGCGCCAACGACCAGGCGGCGCGCGAACGGGATGAGACGGCGTTGCGCCTCGACCGAACGAACCCCCTGGGATTGCTGCTCTATCGGCTTCTCGTGGAGAAGGGCGTGGCGATGGATCCGGACCTCGTGCGGGGCCTGCCGCCGACGGTCATCATGCCGCGCGGCCCCGTGCAGCCGAAGTACGAGCAGCCCCAAGGGCCGGTCGAGCTGCCCGTGCGTCCCCCGACCCCCTAGCTCAGCCCGCCGCGAATACTGCGGCGGATTGACACAACCTCTGATAGATTGTTTCTTCAATAACTCTGCTAGAGTTTTCAGTCCTGCCTCTGGGCGGCCTCTCTGGCCGAACGGTTTGCGCAAAGACCCCCGGGGGTCTTGAGACAACCCGAGCGCGTCTTGGCGCGGGCGCGATGGGGACCCCGACCTCCCCGAAGGCGGCTTCGAGGCGCGTGGATGGGATGGTCAAACGCAAGCAGCCGGACCGAGCTGGACCCGGCCGTGCGATTTGCAGCCGCTGGCGGACCGATTCGATCAACGTGCGCCGCGCGTCGCAAGGCCGCTCTTGGCGGGGCCGGCGTCCCCTTCGTTTTTGCGCGGCGCGCCGCTCCCACTGGGCAACGCACTTGTCGGTTCGGGAATCTGCACATCCTTCCCTTTCAGGTGCTTGTCGAAAAAGGCGGCGACGGTGTCGCGCAGATCCGTTCCGCTGGATTGCAGGTCGTAACTGTGTCCGGCGTCAGGGAGCGGGAAGTAGCGGTAGGTCGCTCCCGCCTTCTTCAGAAGGTCGACAAACCGCTCGGATTGCGAAATGGAGATCGACGGGTCCTTGCCCCCGTGGGTGACGAGGATCGGCGCCATCGAGGCGCCGACGTAGTGGGCAGGCGAATACAGATCGATCTGCTCCGGCGTCCATTCGCTCTGCACGCGGGTCAGGAACCTCTCCACCACCGTGCCCTTGGCCGTGGAGGGATCGGCCGCCAAGTCCACCGGGCCGTACATGTCGACCGCCGCCTGGATCTCGCACGACACATCGCCATACGGCTCCTTGGGGTCGAGCGCGTCGCCGTTCTTGCTGGCCGCCAGGATGGCGGCGAAATAGCCGCCGGCCGACCCGCCGATCGCCGCGAAGTGCGCCGCGTCGATGTGGTATTGCGCCGCGTTCTTCCGCAGGAAACGGATGGCGGTTTTGCAGTCCTTGGTGTTCTGAGGAAACCCGGAGAGTTGGTCGTGTTCCGGCATGAAGTAGTTGATGGACGCGGCGACGTATCCGCGCTGCGCCAGGGTGTTGCAGACCTTCTGCTCGCGCGTGTCGGATTTGTCGCCGCCCATGAATCCCCCGCCGTGAATATCCACGATGCACGGATACGCGTCCCCCTCTTTCGCGTCGGCGGGAATGTATATGTCCATCTTCTCCTTTCGGTCCGGCCCGAGGTAGGCGATGTCGGCTTCGACCCGCACGCCGCTGGCCGCGCGCACCGGCTGTGGGGCGATCTTGTCTCTGGTCCGGTTCGGGTTCTTCATTGGACGAGACTCCTGTCCGTACGCGGCGCCCGCCGAGAGAAGAAGGGCCAGAAGGAGCGCGCCGCGCAGACGATAAAAAGAAGTCATGCAGTGATTTCGGCTGAAAACCGACATTCTTAGCCACCTCCTGGGTTAGCGCCTTCCAGGACGGCGATAGGCCATCATGCTATTCTCCCACAAACCATATCTTAGCCGTTGGGTCCGTTTGGAGAAACTTGAGCAACAACTTCGCGACCTTCTCGCGCCCCGCCACGGACGGATGCGTGCCGTCCTCTCCCAAATCGCCTCTCGCATAACAAAGCCCGTCCTTGCGGGCAGTCAGCCCATTCGCCCACAAGTCCGGCCCCCACAAAACGAGGGGGGCTTTCACCGACCCCTTGGCGGGATCATAGTTGAGTTCCGGCGTTCCGGCGATCTGATCGAGGATGATCCAGCGCCAGGCGTAAGCATATTCATACGCATACGGCTCGGGATTGATCAGTTTGGTCGCATAGCCCGCATAGATCCGGTTGGAGACATACACGAGCCGGACGTTCGGATAGCGGCTCTTGATCTTCTGAAGAATGCCGATCGCGCATTCCTTGAACTTCCGCGCGTAGCCCGGGAATTCGCCATCCTTCGCGGGATTGCCATCCGCAAGTTTCAACCAGACGACTTGCGCCTGGAACGGCGACACGCCGTTGGCCGCCAGCCGCTTGGCCAGTTCCTCCCAGGCCATAAGCCCCGAGTTCGGGATCTTCGGCTCGGTCGCCCACGGCACGGCCCCCTGGCCGTTCTGCGCCCCGTCCACCACAACCAGGCGCGGCGGGAGTCGGACGGAGCGAATGACTTCCAGGAACATCCGAAATTCCTGGGTAGTGTTGGACATCCCCATCGAAAAGAACCCGATCTTGCCGTCCGCCGAGGGGTCCCCGTTTTTGTCGAGCGGCCGGATCGCCTTGGCTTCCCTCAGCGCCGCCTCGAGATGCTCCTTCGGCGGCGCGTTACGCCCTTGTCCGTACAGGCCGCCGTCTTCTCCCTTGTAGCGATCGTTTGCCAACATTTCCGAGAGCGGCCTCACATCGGGGGAAATGCCCCCAATGCGCGCGCCTTCTCCCGTCTCTTCATTGGGCGCAGATGACATGACCGCCTCCTCCAATCCACACCGGAACTCCAGTTGCTTTCAGATGTGATTCATGGATTCTCTTGAAGAAATTCACTCCACATAATCACACTATTTCAAGAAGATCGCGATCCGGAAACCGGGGGAACGGCGCGGTCGGCAGAGTCTGATACCAGTACGCCACGGAGCAGATGTCGTGTTGCCCGGGATCCGGACGGATGACCTGGTGCATGCCCAGAAACGGGGTGGAATAGGTGACATATTGCCCGTCCACCTCCCAGTTATAGGAGCCGCCGAAATAATCCTCGGTGCCCGTGCCGCAGATGGTGGGATACTCCCAGTCGCCGTCGAGATAGAATTTGACCTCCCCCTCTCCCCACCAGCCGTTGTTGTTGATTCCCCATCCCATCGAGGTCCCCACGTAGTGTCCCCGGCCTTTGACTCCATCCAGCAGGGTATACGCCTCTCCGTAGGGAAGCGGATTGACGCGTCGAAACTGCGCGTGAAACGAGCCGGCGTCTTCGGGGATCTCCGTCAGCGAATAATTGATTTGATGAGTACAGACTTTCGCCTCTCGTGGATGAATATTCTCGATGACAATCCGGCAATGTCTCTTGAACGGCATTTCCTAGAAGCAATTCAGTCCTCGATTGGGATTGACCGCCACCGGCAGGGAATTGATCTGCACATACGGACCTTTGCCAGGCCCCATGGCGTTGGTCACCCATGGCAGGGCGAAGAAATCCGGGAGCGGACATTCCACCGAGGGCTGGGCTTGATCGTCCCAGAAAATCCGCAGTATGAAATCCCGCCCCGTATATCCGCCGAACCGCATACTCTGGATGATGCCGCTCTCGTTGATGTCCGCCGGCGTGAATCGCTCCCCCGAATTGATGGAAACCCGCGGCCTGCATTTCCAGCCTTTCCCCAATTCGCGAGGCGGGCAATCTTTCTGGTGATGCGCCGACGGTTCCGCCATGGCGCCCTTGCCCTTTTCGCCGGTGGGGTTTTCGGCGGAGATCGATCTGCTCTTGGCGTGAGAGAGTCTTGACATTCCTTCAATCACCATGTTCATGCACCTTTCGCGTGGTTGTGCTCCTATAAAAGGAAAGGGCACAAGAACGGAGCGATCAAACACCTCATGAGCTTCCCTCCAGGTCTGTCCAAGAAATTAGCGGCCTTGTCCATGCCATGCCGCGAGGATCTGTTCCAGCATGTCCACCGCTTGCTGATTGATCGTCTTCGCTTCGGGGTGCGATTCGTAATAGGCGACCGCCCGCCGGACCCCCTCGGCGAAACTGACTTTCGCCCGAGACCCTGGTGAAATGCTCCTAATCTTCGAATTGTCGAAGACGATGCTGTAGGTCCGGTCGCCCAGAAGCGGGGTGGCGGCCCGAGCGCTCACGGTCTGGATGAAATCGCTCGGGATATGAACCATATTGGCCGTCCCGCCGCATTCGCGCGCAACGATCTGGAAATGTTGATTCCACGTGATCACTTCGTCGGAGGTGATGTGATACGTCTCGCCGATTGTGCGCATGTTGCCGAGAACGTCGGCAAAGGCGAATCCAAAATCGCTATTGTGGGTGAAGGTCCAGAGCGTTTCCCCGTCGCCGTGAACCACGACTTCCTTTCCCGATCGCAGGCGGTCGACCAGCGTATAGTCGACAACCCCGGGAAGGTTGCCTGGAATATTGTCGCCGTAGGTGTGCGAGGGGCGCACGATCGTCGCCGGGAAGTCCTTCTCGCGGAAAGCTTTCATCACGAACTCCTCGCAGGCGATTTTCCGGCGTGAGTAGTCATTAAACGGATTGCGCAGCGGGCTCGATTCGGTGGCGATGTAATAATTCGGCGGCTTCTGGTAAATCGAGGCCGAACTGATATAGATATACTGCGATATCTTGCCGCCAAAGACCTCGACATCCAACGCCACGTCGTTCGGCGCAAATCCGATGAAGTTTGCCATCACGTCGAACCGATGCGAGGATGCGAGTTTGGCCATCTCCTCCTTGTTGCGCGCGTCGCCCCTGATCTGAACGACGGCCGGGGGGACATCCGTTTTGTGTTGCCCCCGGTTGAAAATGAAAACTTCATGGCCCTTGTCGAGGGCCGGCTGGAGGCAGCCGCTGGAGATGGTCCCCGTGCCGCCGACAAACAGAACTCTCATCGCCCTTCTCCTTTTGCCTGAAGATTCTCGCCGGACGCGCTCGCTCTATCGCGGCGGATAGCGTTTCTCGAATCCGTTGCGGCTGTTGGTCATGGTGAATGAGCCGTCCGCCTTGGCGGCCAGCGCGATGTGTGGAACCCTCTCGTTCTTCCCCTCGATGTTGGCTATATACGGTTCCGGACCATTGTAGCCGCTCTCCCCGCCTTCGCGAATGAACTCGGTCTGCCAGAGATCCATTCCGGGCACGCTGTGCAAGACTTTCATACCCTCCGCCGTGCCGTGCTTGTGGCCCTGCCCCCCCAGACTGAGGATCGCCGCCCGCGAACTCAAGCCGTGCAACTCGGCCGGCGAGCAGGCGGACAGGCCATAAAAGTATTCGCCAAAGTCGCGGGGAAAACTGTAGGCATGGTGGGTCACGATGTAAGCGTCCACCTCGCCGATCAGGTTCCTCGGATAGAAGAGCGCGTTGGCCGCGTTCCACGTCAGATCGGCCAGGTAGACGAAGCGAAACTGGCCGTAATTCACCACTACACCGACGGACTGCCCATCCTCGGCGTCATCCTCGGCGCGCGGCTCGATGCCGGAGCCGTGAGGGTTCGGGGCGCCGGCGCCGTCGAGCGGGGTTCTGATGGTTCTCCCGCCGGCGCAGGCGACAACAACATCCAGGCCCGCGATAGGCACGCGATCGCCGGGCTTCCCAACAATATGGTTCGCCTTGTCCCGCGCCGCCCGGAATATATCATATCTCCGGTCATACTCCTTGCCCATGCCCTCGCGGAACGCCTGCCGGCGGCGCTCTTTCCACCACTCGTCGTCCTTGCCGTAAACGATGCTCTCGCCGTGATCCACATAATTGAGAACCGGGACCTTTTCGGCGATGAGGTGCGCGGCCCCCATGTGGTCCTCTTCGAAGTGGCTGATCAGGAAGTAATCAATTTTCGCAACCCCCTGCTCCGCCATACACGCGAGAATGCGCTCCGCGGCCCGGCCCGGGCCCGCGTCGAGAAGCATGGTTTCCCCGGAAGGAGATACAACAAGGTCGGCATTGCCGGTCCCAACGTCCACGAAATAGAAGCGGGCCAGCATGGCGTTATCCATTGGCATGAGCGTTCTCCTTTTCTTCCCCGTGCCATATCGACAGGACTCGGTCCAACGCGGCGACGGCCGGCTGATTGATCTTCTTCATTTCCGAATGGCGTCCGTAAAACGCCAGCGTCCTTCGCACGCCTTCGGCGTATGTCACCTTGGCGCGAAAGCCGGGCGAGATCTGTTTGATCTTCGTATTGTCGAACACGAAGCTGTACGCCCGGTCGCCCAGGAGCGGCCGGGCCATTTCCGGGTCGACCTTGTGGATGAAATCCGTGGGGATATGGACGATGTTCGCGGTCCCGCCGCATTCGCGGGCGACGATCTGGAAACTCTGATTCCAGGTGATCACTTCATCGGAAGTGATGTGATACGTCTCGCCGATGGCCCGCATGTTGCCGAACAGATCGGTGAAAGCGGCGGCGAAATCGCTGTTGTGCGTGAACGTCCACAGGGTTTCCCCGTCGCCGTGCGCGATGACCTCTTTCCCGGCCCGCAGGCGATCGACGAGCGTGAAGTCGCGGATGCCATTGAGGTTGCTCGGGATCGTGTTCCCATAGGTATGGGAGGGCCGGACGACGGTGACGGGAAAATCCTTCTCGCGAAAGGCCTTCATGAGGAAGGCCTCGCAGTCGATCTTCTTGGCCGAGTAGGGATTAAACACATTGCGCAGGGGCGAAGATTCCGTGATAAGATAATGATTGGGCGGTTTCTGGTAGATCGACGCGGAGCTGATATAGATATACTGCAAAACCTTGCCCCCGAACACCTCGACGTCCAACGCGACGTCACCCGGCGTAAATGCGATGAAATTCACCACCACATCGAAGCGATGCGACGAAGCGAGTTTGACCATATCGTCCCGGTTGCGCGCGTTGCCGCGGAGACATACAACATCAGGGGGGATGTCCGCCGGATGTTGCCCCCGGTTGAAGATGAAGAGCTCGTGGCCCTTGTCCAGGGTCGGCTGCAGACAGCCGGTGGAGATATTGCCGGTTCCGCCGATGATTAGCACTCTCATGGTCGCTCTCCTTGTTGGATAGCCCCTCGCGGGGTCTATTCGCCCACGAACCAGGGCTTCGCCGTCGGATCGGTCTGGAAAAAGGTAAGCAACATCTTGGCGACCTTGTCGCGTCCCGTGTCATTGGGATGCGTGCCGTCAGGCCCCAGATCGCTTCTGGGCCACGCCAGGCCGTCCTTGCGGGGCGTCTCCCCGTTCGCCCACAAATCCGGGCCCCACAGAAGAAGCGGAACTTTCACCTCGCCTTTCGCCGGATCGCAGTTCAATTCCGGCTTTCCGGCGATCTGATCGAGAATAAGCCAGCGGTCGGCGTAGGCGGTTTCATAAGCATAGGGCTCGGGATTCAGTTCGGTGATCGCATTGCCGGCATAGATGCGATTGGACAGATAGACAATGCGCAGGTTCGGGCAGCGGCTCTTGAGTTTCTGGAGGATTGTGGTCATGTAGAATTCGAGGCGCCTGGCGTGCGCGGGGAAATCGCCATCCAGCGCCGGGCCGCCCTCGGCGTGCTTCATCCAGGCGACCTGCGCCTGCGGCGGCGAGACGCCGGCCTTCTCCAGCCGGGCGGCCAACTCGTCCCAGGTGGAGCCGCCCGTCCGCGGGTCCTTCATTTCCCGCGCCCACATAGAGGCCACCTTGGCCCCCTGCGCCCCGTCGACGAGGAGCAGCGACGGGGAGATCTTCGCCGTCTTGACCAGCTCCTGGAACTTCTGGAATTCCATGGAGGTGTTGGACATGCCGATGGAGATGAAAACGACCCTCCCGTCCTTCGACGGGTTGCCATCTTTGTCGAGCGGCTGGATTTCTTTCGCCGCATTCAGCGCCGCATCGAGATGCTCCTTCGGCGGCGTGTTCTGGCCTTTCCCATAGAGTCCGCCGTCTTCGCCCTTATAGCGGTCGTCGGCGGACATATCGGAAATCGCCTTGACGTCAGCCGGGATGCCGCCGACGGGCGTCGCGCCCATCAGGTCTTTCGCCGTAGTGGGGCGCGAGGCGCCCTGGTCTTCCTTCACGAATGCGGCGAACTCCTCGGCCGTGATGACGCCGTCGCCGTCTTTGTCGATGCGTTTGAAGATGCTCTCCGGCCCCGGGTACTCCTCGCGCGTGACCTTGCCGTCCCCGTTGGCGTCGTACATCTTTACCTTCATGACGATCTGCTGGTTCGTCATGCGCAAGCCTCCCGGCCCTTGCCCGAATGCGGCCATGCCATAAAGCAGAAAGGCCGTGCACAAGATGGGAAACGTAAAGTATCTCATTCGTTCGCCTCCGCGGAATTGTTATCCAAGTTCGCTGAATAAGTATGCCCGTTAATCCCTGGCCACTTCCGCCATGTGGAAACACATATCCTTATCCGTTCCGAGTTGAATCTGAGCGCCGCCGCCGAGGTCCTTGTAAGAGGACCGCGGGATCGCGATGGCCTTGGTTTCCCACTTATGCGTCGCCGCATAGGGCAACGATTGTTTTGTATCCGACGTGGTCACGGTCAGCGTCCCATCGCTTTCGGGGAAGTATGTTACCTTGATGATCGTCTTCTTGCCTTCGACGCTCTGGGCGAACACCGGGTCCATGGCGACCTGAATCGTCTTGCCGGCGGGAAGTTGCCTGGCCCAGCCGCCGAATCGCTGGTCCTTGTCGCCGACGAGCTCCTTGCCGATCGTTTCATCGGGCAGGCGCTTCATGAGCATCGTATAATCGCCCGTCCAATTGTCCCCTTCGCGGAAGGCGATCCACACGCCCGGGGTTTGGCGCGGGCTGGCATGGCATCCCGCGTACCGCGCGCCGAATTCGAAGGCGTCCTTGAACTCCGGCTCATTGCCGTGCTCGAGATCGTTTCCGTAGACGGCGATGAAGGAGATGCCGACGTTCATGTCGAGCAGGATGCGCCAATAGTTCTCCTGGCAGGGACTGAATTTATACTTCTCGCTCCGCAGGGGCCGGTGTCCCCAGGAGTCGGCCAGCGACTCGGCATAACCGGGGGCCTTGCCGCTGCGGCACCACTTCATGAACGCCAGATAGGTCGATAGATTCCCCGTGGCGTTGGAGGTGCTTCCCGTGTGGAAAAGCCCGAATGCCCCGGTCTCCAGGTTCGAAGCATACTTGTCCGTATCGTCGCCACCATTGCGGCAGAAGACCTTGATCTCCGGCGGAAAGCTCCTGGCGTGGGCCACGATCACCTGCTGCGTGTAATCGGTGTAGAAGGACTCCTGGAACTCGGGACCCGGCTCCACCCCTGGAGGGACAATCCATTGCGACAAGGCGCGCTTGTCACGCTGCGGCATCCTCCATTCGGTCCCCAGGGCGTTGAAGTTCATCCGCACGCCCAGCACGGCGTCGTGAGACGGCGTTTGCTTGAGGAATGCCGCGTAGGCCGCCAGCATCTCCGTGTACGCTTTCACAAACGTGGGATGCCAGTACATGAGAGTCCCCTGGGGATCGTTCACCTGCACGTTGAGTTTCTCGGGATGATAGGGGACCTTCTGAAAGAGCCACGCCGGCTTCCTATTGCCATTGATCTGCACCGTGGCGCAGCGGCCGGCGTCATGAAACGCCTTGAGGCCTTTCTCGATGGCCGAGAAGTCATACTGGCCTTCCTGACGCTCGACGTCGGCCCATTGCACCATGATCTGCCCGCCCTTGACGAACGGGAGGCTGAGGAGGTCGGGACTCTTGTACCAGACGGCATAGATCCCGCGGGTGGGCGACGGTTCTTTTTCCACGTAGGGGGGAATCTCCATCGGGACAGACGCTTTCATGGCAGCCGGGCCGGGCGCGGCCTCTTGGACCGACGGATTGGCCGCCGACTTGGGATGGGCTGGCGTCGGCGCGGAAGCGGCGGACAAGCAGAGAATCGATGACATCATGAAGGCAGTGATAATGTGGCGCATCGAAAGACTCCTTAGTGTTGCAGTGGCGAGTTCGCAGTGCGATGCCCAGGCCGCATGGAATTGGAAACCCCGTACGACCTGAAGGTCGCGCTACGAACCCAAGGCCTCGTTAGCTTGCACGAATGGGGTAATGTTTAGTGAAACC
>JAPLSS010000813.1 GCA_026398515.1 Candidatus Sumerlaeota bacterium
GTCTACCTGACGCCGGGCATCGACTTCCGCGACACGGCGGCCTACTGCTTTCTCCTCAAGCACCACTACAAGCAGGAGACCGTGCGCAAGAACCTGCGCTGTTCGCTCGGCCCCCAGCCGTTCGAGGTGGAAGGGCCGCGCCGCGACTTTGCCGCGAAGGACATCATCGTCCGGCGCGCCGACCCCGCCGACGCCGAGGCGATCGACGAATGGCTGACGCGCATTTTTCCCACCTGGCGACTCGAGGTCGCCTGCGGCCTGAAGAACGATCCGCCGTCGTTCCACGGCGCCTGGCGCGAGGGGAGGCTGATCGGCTTCGCGGCGTATCACGGCTGGAATCGCACGTGGCCGTTCTTCGGGCCGATGGGCGTCGAGCCGACGGAGCGCCACGCCGGACTGGGCCGCTTGACGCTTCTCCTGTGCCTAAACGATCTGCTCGCCAAGGGCTTTGATTGGGCGATCATCCCGTGGGTCGGCCCGATTCCCTTTTACAGCAAGTGTTGCGGGGCGGTGATCGATCGCGCGTTCTGGGGGTTTGAAAAAACGCTATAAAAACCACGGAACACACGGAATACACGGAAGAGACAACCCATAGTGGTTGTTTCTTCCGTGTATTCCGTGGTCTGAATTCTGTCGCCTCAATCTTCTTTTATGAACCGACCTCCCCGACTCTTTCGCGCGCAGGCGGCGTGGACAGGCGACCGCTGGATTCGCCGCCCCGTTCTCGTCGAACGCCACGGCGCCATTGAAGTCATCGGGACGGAACAGGAAGTCGCCATCCCGACCGGGGCGGAGGGAATCGACTTCGGCGACGCCGTGGCGCTCCCCGGGTTCATCAACGCGCATTGCCACTTGGAATACTCGTGCCTGAAGGGGAGGCTGTCGGCGGGCGCGCCGTTCGCCGACTGGCTGGAGAAACTCGTGCAAGGCCGCTTCGGGCTGGAGGAGAGCGAGTTTCGCCGCGGCGCCGAGGCCGGCCTCGCCGAAGCGATCGAGTCCGGCACGACGGCCATTCTCGACATCTTCACCCGCGGCGCGGCCGAGCAGCCGCTGCGCGCCTCGGGCCTGCGCGCGTGGGCCTTTCTCGAAGCGATCTGCTTGAATCCCGAGGACGCCGAACCGGCGTGCGCGGACCTCGTTCGGCGGCTGACGCGCCTCGACGAAACGAACCGCTTTCGAGCCGGCCTCTCGCCGCATGCGCCCTATTCGGTGTCTCTTCCGTTGGCGCGCCGGATCGCCGGCCTGGCCCAAGACAGGCGCCTGCCGCTGGCCGTTCATCTCGCCGAAACCGAAGAGGAGATCGAGTTTCTGGCCTCGGGCGGCGGCGCGCTGGCGAGCCTCTTTCGCCGCATGGGCGTCATGCCCGAGCAATGGGCGCCGCCGGGGATCTCGCCGGTGGAATGGGGCGATCGCGCGGGCCTTCTGTCGCCGCGGACGTTCCTGATTCATGGAAACTACCTCAGCGACGCGGACATTCGGCGCTTGGCGCAGCGGGGCGCCTCGGTCGTGTATTGTCCCAGGAGCCACGCCTTCTTCGGCCACGCGCCGCATCCGCTGCCGAAGCTGCTCGCCGCCGGGGTGAACGTCTGCATCGGCACGGACAGCCTGGCCAGCAACGACCGGCTCGACCTGCTGGCGGAATTGCGCGAAGCGCGTGGGGGATTCTCGGCGGTCAGCGCGGCGCAATGGTTTGCCATGATTGGCCGCAACGCCGCGCGGGCGCTTCAACTGGATGGGAAACTGGGCGCGCTACGGGCGGGATGCGAGTGCGATCTCACGGTTCTGGCCCCCGCGCCCGACGTCGAAGGGGAGCCAGCTCTGGAGCGCCTTCTGGCGCCCGACGCCGCCCGCGCCATCGCCACAATCGTCGGCGGGGATTGCGTGTGGCGGCGCTGAATTGATTCACCACAAAGGCACGAAGACACAAAGGCATAAGGCCGTCGGTCTTTGTGCCTTCGTGTCTTTGTGGTGATCATTTTCGTCATCTCTTTCCGTACATCTCCGCGAATTGTTTCTCCTGGTAGGCGCGGTATTCGGGATTGTCGCTCAGGCGATAGAGGCGGGGGGCCGCCGGGGCGTGGAATATCGGCGGCTTCGGCGACTCGGGATCGGCCAGATCCGCCACGAATTGGGCGCGCCAATTCGGCAGGAGCGCGGACTGCTGCCAGGGGTCGGACAGCGCCGCGCAGACCGGGACTTTGTCGATGTTGGGGATAATCACCCCGCCGCCGACGGCCACGATCCAGTCGGCCTCGCCGCTCGGCGGACGGTCGCCCACGTAAAGGGAAAGCCCGCGCTCTTCGGCTCCTTTCAGGTAGGCGCGGTACCAGGGGAGAAAGATGAAGTTCAATCCATAGACGGCGACATCGGGCCGCCGCCCCTCGACCACCTGTTGATACCACGCGGAAAAGATCGTGTTGTCGTCGCCGGTCAGCAACAGGGCGTTCGGCGGAAGCGCGTCCATCAGGCGGCGCCCGTAGGCCGTCGCTTCGCGGTAATGCGAGAGGTCGCATTGAGGGAAGTTGAGCCACGCCGCCATGCAACACGCCGAGGTAATGGGGACCAACGCGAGGAGGATGAACAAGGGCTGGTTGGGTTTTTCTAGATGGCAAGTGTCAAGTCCCGCCTTTAGACGGAATTCCGGGTCGGGCGCTTCGTCTCGGTTCGCCGCATTCCGCCTAAAGGTGGGACTCTCTGCCTTCCGTGCCCGAAGCGGCCACGGAAAACAGACGGCAGATAGGACCGGCGTCCAGAATAGCGCCAGAAACAACGGCCAGATCGAGAGAAAATACGCTTCGATGTCGGGGATCGTGTAGACGATCAAGACCCCGACGCCGCAGGCCAGCATGCCCAGCGCGCCTAAGCCGAGCGCCCAGTCGCGCCGAATCCACAGCGCCGCGCCCGCCAAGGCGAACAGCCAGTACATCGCCCCCATAGCCAGCCCCACGGCGGACTCCGCGGCTCGGTCAGGACTGAACTGCGCGATTGGCCAACCGAGAATGCGGCGCGTCTGCTCGACCAAGTATTCCCGCAGCATGTCTCGACGAAGCGGTTTGCCGCTGCCCATGACGCTCAGGACCTTTGTCTGTTTGAACTGCCCGCCGCTTACGTGCGCGATCAGCCGCGCCGGGGTCGACGGATCGCCCCAGTTCATCGGCGGGTCGGCCCGCGCGCGCAATGGGAGTTCCAGGTAGCCGCTCAACCCGACGAGGAAACACAGCGCGGCGGCGGCGAGAAGGCCGACCACCGGCGCGGCGCGGCGATTAGAGCGCGTACAGGTTTTGTAAGTCTCATAAATCGATCTCCAAAGCGCCACGCCCATCATCGGCGCCAGAACAATCGCCAACAGGTGGCATTCGAACGCAATCCCGTAGAGGAACGCCAGAGCCAGGCCGTTTCGCCGCGACGGCGTTCGGCACGTTCGCACGGCCAGCCACAGGCAGCCGATCTGCGCCGCAGCCATGGCCGAGTAGACTTCGGTCAGCACGGCCTCCTGCCAAAGAAAGCGCGAGAGCGCGAACGACAGCGCCACCCCCGCCCGCCAAGCCAGCGCCGTCCAGCAGCAGGGATCGGACTGAGGGCAGGCCAAGCGCCACACCTCGCCCATCAGTCCAAACAGCAGCCCCGCCGCCAGCAGCGCGCAGGCCGCCGACAGCAGGTTCATCCGCAGACCCGGATCGCCGAACGGAAGCGCGAGGAACAGATGGCCCAGCAGGACAAACAGCGGATAGCCCGTCGGATGCGCCACGCCCAGGCAGGCCGCCGCCGCGGTCAGTTCCAGCCCATCGCCCCAGAACGCGGTGGGGCAGATCGTCCGGCCGTAGAGAACGGCGGCCGCGGCGAGGGCGATCAGGAGAAACAGCAGGGGGCGGATGCGGCGCATAGCAAGACCTATAGGCCCTATAAGACCTATAGGACCTATGAACCTAGAAACGGCAGTTCAAACCACGAAACACACGGAAAACACAAGCCTCTTGCAGAAGAGTTGCTTCACCCAAAAGGAGAGAACGCGATCCGGTGGGAAACCTTCTCTTTCCGTGTCTTCCGTGTATTTCCTGGTCCCAAATGCTCTTTCTAGGATGAATTGCCTGGCCGCGCGTTACGGTGTTGCCGCCGCCGGAAGCGCCTCGCCGATGGCCCAGACCTGCGTGACGCAATTCTGCCACTGATACCGGAAAAACCAAGCCAGCGGGCTGCCGTGCGTCCCGCGGATGGACATGACGTCGGGCAACAGAGGCATAATCGCCGAATCGAACTCCTGGAGCGGGCGCGCCTTGAACTGCGTAAGAATCTTCCGGGCCCAGTAGTCCATCAACACGGTGGCATCGGCATTGAGCGACGAGTTGGCATAGAGCGACGACAAGATCAGCACGTCGCCGGGCTGGAGCGAATCGCAGTTCACTTCCGTCACGTCGCGCCCCGCCCAGAAGGCCGTTTTCACGATGGGGATCGTGTCGTTGTAATGCTCGTTGCTCACCAGCCGACGAACAGCGCGACCGTGCGCCATTGGGCCATTGCGCGATCCAGCCGGTCCAGTCCGATGCCCGCGTAGGGCAGGACAAAGGCCAGAAGCGGGAGCAGATAGCGAAACTCAAAGATGCCGAACGCCGCCTGCGCGGCCAGGATCGCCAGACCGATAACGCAAAACATGACGAAAAGCCAGCCGCGCCGGTCCACTCGCGCCATGCTCGGGAGAAACGGGGACTGGCTCGCTTTTCCGGCTGAAGCTCTCGACCCTGCCCCGCCGGGATCGTCCGGAAAAGCGTGCCTGTCCCCGTTTCTCCCCGCCATCCCCGGCGCGAACACCCCGGCCAGGAAGCACAAGAAGATCGGCGGGGTCAGGCTGTAAGGAAAAAGCAGATAATAGCATTCCGCCAGGTTCCAGTAGGCCAGCGCCGTCTCGCGCCCGCTCAGGCCGATGTCCGCCCCCGTGCGGTGGGCAATCTGCTGCAAATGGGCGAACCCGCCGCGCGCGACCCACAGCGGCACGGCCAACCACAGCGCCTGGGCCAGCAGCGGCGCCGCCCACGGGCGCTTCTGGCGGAACGCCTGAATCAACTCCCACGCGATGGGGACGAACAGGATCGCGCCTTGGTAGCGCGTCAGAGTCGCCAACACCGCCAGGGCCGTCGCCAACACGAGCCGCCCGGCGCCTGCGGTGAGCCTGCCCGCGGTGAGCCTGTCGAACCCGTCGAATCCGCCGCGTTCCCCGTCGCGGCAGACCGCCAACGCCCACAGCGAGGCGGCGAACAGGGTGAGGAACGTCGCGTCGGTCATCACGCGAATCCCCCAGCGCAACGCCTCGGGCGCGACCAGAAACAGGACCCCGGCCCAAGCCCCGGCGCGCTGTCCGCCCATCCGCGCGCCCAGAGCGGCGATCGGCGCCACGGCCAGGCCGCCGACGACCGCCGAAACGAGCCGCCCGCCCAGCGTCGGGTCGCCGACCGCTTTTCCGGTCAACACGGCGAGCGCGGAATACAGCGGCGGCCAGTACGGATTGCCGCGCGAGAAGAGAGTGAGTTGCAGGATGCCGTCGGTGTATTCGGCGCAGTTGACGCGAAGCAACGCCAAGCGCGTTCCCACCGACACGACCGCCAGCGCCGCCAGCATGCCGAGACCCAGACGCGGAGACACGGAGACAGGGAGAGGCGGAGAACAGCCATCAGCCTCCATGCTCTCCGTGTCTCCGTGTCTCCGTGTCTCCGCGTCTCCGCGTCTAATCATCACCGCGTCTCCGTGGTGAAGAAAGAGTCTCTACTCATTCAGCCACTTTTTCAGATCCGGAGAGATGAGTTCCTTGATCTCCGGCGTATCGAGGTTTTCCGGCGTCACGACCACCACGCCCGTGTCGACGCGCTTCTCCACCGGCCGCCCTTCGAGGTGGTCGACCATCGTCTTGACTCCCAGGTAGCCCATCTTGAACGGATTCTGGAGGGTGAGGCCCTGGATCTGGCCGTCGCGCATCGCCTGGATCAGCATGTCGTTGCTGTCGAAGCCGGCGAACTTGACCTTCCCCGCCCGCCCGTCGGCCTTCAACGCCTGGAGCATCCCCATCGTGCTCGACTCGTTCGGGCAGAAGATGCCGTCGAGTTGGGCGAACTGGAGCAACAGGCTGTCGGCCTTCTTGCGCGCCAGGTCCACCGTCGCCCCGCCGTATTGATTCGTCGAAACCAACTCGATGCCCGGGAAGTCCTTCTTCATCGTCTCGAGGAACCCCTCTTCGCGGTTCTGCGTGCTGGCGCTGTTCTCCTCGTAGCGCATCATCATGACCTTGCCCTTGCCGCCGAGGAGTTCGCCCAACCGCTTCGCCGCCAGCGAGCCGCCCAGCCGGTTGTCCGTGGCCACGAAGCTCACGATTTCCGGGCTGTTCAGGTCGGAGTCGATGATCACCGTGGGAATGCCGGCGGCCTTGGCTTCCTGGACGGGGCGCATGAGCGCCTGGCTGTCCAGCGGCGCCAGGACGATGCCGTCGACCTTCTGCGAGATGAAGTTCTCGACCACCTGGATCTGCATGGAGCGATCGTCTTCGCGCTGCGGCCCCATCCAGATCGCGTCGATGCCGAACTCCGCCGCGGCCTTGGCGGCGCCGGCGTGGATGGATTTCCAGAACGAGTGGGTCGTTCCCTTGGGGATCACGGCGATCTTGTACGGCTTGCTTGCCTTCCGAGCAGGCTGGCTCGGAGGCGGGCTTTGCGCTTCGGCGGCGAACAACGCCGGCGCGACAAACAACGCGACGGCCAAGAACGACAGGATGCGGCGAGGCATGGCGATCCCCCTTTGCTATTTTAGATTTTCGATTTTGGATTTTCGATTTGAACGGCAAGGATTGGCCCACGGAACACACGGAAAAAACCAATCCAGAAAAAGGCGATTCGATCACAAGGAAGCAACAGGAATTGCCTTGTTGTTCTCCTTTTCCATGTGTTCCGTGGGCCAATCCTTGCCGTTCAAATCGAAAATCAACGATCAAAAATCGAACATCACTTCTTCAGCCGTTCCAGCACCGCCTTGGTGATCTCGTCCACCAAGTCGACCGGCATGGCGGGGCCGGCCGCGGCGGCGCCGGGATGCATCCCCAGCTGCGGCGTCGGCGCCGGCACGTCGCACCGGGCCGCGAGGGGATCGTGGATGCGCCGATCGTGAATCCCCAGCGCCTCCTTGATCTGGAAAATCTCCTCCATCTGGCTCTGCTGCACCTGGGACGGCGTGCCCATCTGCCGCGCGACGCACATCGTGGCGCAGTAGGCTTCGACGATCTCCAGCTTCCAATACGCGTCCATGATGCCCTTGCCCAGCGCCACGGCCCCGTGGTTGGCCAGCAGGATGACGCTGAAATCCTGGATGAAAGAACGGTGTCGGCGAACTTCTGCGTCCCGGGCGTTTCGTATTTCGCGATGGGCACTTCGCCGACGAAGACCTCGATCTCCGGCAGAACGCACTTGGGCACCGGCGTCTGGGTGACGGCGAAGGCGGTGGCATGGCTCGGATGGGCGTGCACGACGGCCTTGATGTCCGGGCGCGCTTTGAAGATCGCCAGGTGCAGTTTGATCTCGCTCGTCATCTTGCGCCGGCCGGACAACTGGTTGCCGTCCATGTCGACCGTCACCAAGTCGCTGGGTTCCATGAAGCCCTTGGAGATCAAGGTCGGAGAGGCGAGGACGCGATTCTCGGCGACGCGGCACGAAATGTTGCCGCCGTTGGCCTCGACCATGTTCTTGATCCAGAGGCGCCGCCCGACCTCGCAGATCCACTGCCGCGCGCGGCCACTTGCAAGCAGAAAGGATGAGGCGCGGTCCAGCTACAAGCGATTGGCCTCCCGACGTTGGCAGCGGTTATTGGGGGCGCAGACGGCCTTGTCCGCAGGATTTTCACGTATGGCGGAAGAGGGCGGTCGTGGCCGTCCGCGTTCCCAGAAACCGCAGCCACGCCGCGGCCCGTGTTTCGAAACGTCATCGGATTGCCAAAGCGCGACACGGTCTCATGGAGCCGGGGCAAAACGGCTGATGGAGACGGGCATTGTCAAACCCCCGTTCGATTGTCATTGACGCTTCTGAAGGAAATGGCAGACTTCCTCATATTGGGTGATGAGAGGTTTCTTCGACGGAAGGGCGGGTTTTGTGTGTAACGCATTACACTTCACTAGGACGGAAAATCTGACGGTTTTGGGGTAGAGGCCCAGCCCTGTCAT
>JAPLSS010000913.1 GCA_026398515.1 Candidatus Sumerlaeota bacterium
GGCCTGGAACTGTGGGGCCCGGAGCGCAATTTCTACCGCGTGCGGCCGGGGCAGAAGGTCAAGTTCGACACCAATCTGTACAGCGCCTTGCGCGAGGGCTACTGTTACGGCACGGTCGAGATCATCGCGCTGGACAGCGACGTGTCCGATTCCTCGTCCGCCTCGGGGACGCATGAGCCGACCCGCCCGCCGCGCTATTACATCTGGGTGAAGATCGACTCCAGTCCCGTGCCGCTCTCGCTCGGGGCCACGGCCCGCGCCGAGATCTCGCTGCGGCGGGATGCGGTCTACAAGATCCTGTTCAATCTTGACTGAGAACTCCGGCCGCCTACGGGATGGACTGAAGAGCGGGGGCAGGTGACCGTAACTAGGCATTGACAGCGTCCCTCCAAAACAGCCATGATTTCGCATTAGGCAGTGAGGAATGCGATGTTGTTCAGGCGGCCCGTTCGTCTATTCTTCTGCGTGTTGGCGCTATCGGCGCTGGCCTTCAGTCTCGCGGCGCCGGAGCTGCCGCGGGGCTGCCCGCTCCAATGCGGCGCGCACAGCGTCGTATGCGAGGCATGCGTCCACGACGGCGCGCAAGTCACCCGCGCGGATGCCGGGGAGATGCCGGCCAATGTACCGAGGCTAAGCGGCGCGCCCCTCCTCTCCGATCCGATCCGTCTCGACGATGGGTATGCCGCCGGTGTTTTTCGTCCCCCCGCGCGTCTTTCCTGAGATCCAACCCGAAATCCGATTCGTTTCCTGCCTGGAGCCCATCGGTTGACTGAGCCAATGGGCCGCGAGGCGATCATTCGACCGTCTCCGTCGTCTGCCTTGCGAGGCGGCGAGGGAAGGAGGCATCTAATCATGAGAACGCGCTACCTTGTGAACGTGCTGTTGGGGCTCACGGGCCTCTGTCAAATCGTCACCGGCGTGGGACTGGCCACGGTGGAACTGGATCTCTTTGAGGAGGCGCATTCCGTGGTCGGCTTCGTCATGTCCGGCTTCGTCTGCCTGCACGTGCTCCAGCACTGGGGCTGGATTCGCAAGAACGTCCTGAGGAAAGACTGAAAGAAGGGCCTATCATGGGATATCTGCTGATCGTGTTTCTGCCCACATTGCTGCTAAGCCTGTACGCCCAGTTCAGGGTTAGGCATGCTTTCAGCAAGCACAGCAAAGTCAACGCCAGCTCAGGGTTGACCGGCGCGGAGGCCGCCGCGGCGATGCTCCGCGCCGCGGGGTTGGCGGACCGGACCGCCATCGAACGCGTCGATGGCTTTCTGTCCGACCACTATAATCCGAGGAAGAAAACGCTGCGCCTGAGTCCGGATGTCTATGACAACGCCAGCCTGGCGGCGGTCGGAGTCGCCTGTCACGAGGCCGGGCACGCCATCCAGGACGCGCGGAAGTACGCCCCGCTGGTTCTGCGCAACGCCATCGTGCCGACGGCGAGCATCGGCTCATCGCTGGGGTACATCCTGATCATCGCCGGGCTGTTCCTGCAATGGGCGAACCTCTCCCTCCTCGGGCTGGCCTTGTTCGGGGCCGTGGTCGTCTTCCAGATTGTCAACCTCCCCGTGGAGTTCAATGCCTCCGCGCACGCCCGCGAGATGACGGCTCGTTTGGGGATCGTCAGGGGCCAGACCGAGACCGCGGCGGTCTCCTCCGTCCTCAGCGCGGCGGCCATGACTTATGTGGCGGCCACGGCCGCGGCGCTGGTCAACCTGTTGTATTACGCCTGGATGATTCTCGGCAACCGGGAATGAGATTTCAGAATCGACGAAAGGGAAACTACAATGAACTGTCCAACGTGCAACGAATGAATGAGAGAGAGCGAAAGGGATGGCGTTGTTTTGGATCTATGCCCAGACTGCAAAGGAGCTTGGCTGGATCGCGAGGCGCTGGCGCGAGTCTTTGAGGGGCGCGCGGCGCCCAGGTCCGCCACCGCTTTGCGGGAAGTAGCCGAAGGCGCCGGCCGCCCCGCGGAGGAGGCATTCGAACCAGGCGGTCGTGATCGGCGCGATCGCCGCCGCCGCGATGACGACCATGATGACGACGAAGACTCGTGGGGCGCCGACGAGCAGGGACGACATGGATCGCGCGACGAGGATCGGCGTGGCAATGGGCGCTACGAGAGATCTCCTCGGAGGAGATCCTGGTTCTCCAACCTGTTCGACATGTTTGGAGACTGAGCGGCATCTCACGTCGGCTCCGGGAGGCGCCCGAAAACGGCTGCCCGCCAGGGCGCCCTGCCGGAGCGGATGGCCAACGTTCGCCGCCGAATGGACTGAATTGGGAGAAAGGACTCCCCGTCATGGAGTTTGATGCCAGCCGACTGACCGGACTCTCCGAAGCGGAGGCGGCCGAGCGTCTCCGTCAGGAGGGCTATAATGAGCTGCCGTCCGGCGGACGCCGCGCCGTCTGGTCCATCGCGCTGGAAGTCGTCAAGGAGCCCATGTTTCTCATGCTGGTCGCGTGCGGCGGCCTGTATCTCCTGATGGGGAAGGAGCATTTCGGCGACGCAGCGCTCCTGTTGAGTTTCGTGTTCGTGGTCATGGGCATCACCATCGTGCAGGAACGCCGCACCGAACGCGCCCTGGAAGCGCTGAAGGACCTGTCCGCCCCGCGCGCTCTCGTCATCCGTGAGGGAGTCCAACGCAGGATCGCCGGCCGCGAGGTGGCGCGCGGCGACGTGGTCATCGTGTCGGAAGGCGATCGCGTGCCTGCCGACGCCGTGCTGCTGCACAGCATCAACCTGTCGGCCGACGAGTCTCTCCTGACGGGCGAATCGGTTCCCGTGCGCAAGACGGCGCGCACGGGCGCAACCGGGGCGATGGGACGTCCGGGCGGCGACGATCAGCCGTTTCTCTATTCGGGTTCCCTGGTGACGCGCGGCCAGGGGATCGCCGAAATCCTGGCGACCGGACCCCGGACGGAGCTGGGGAAGATCGGCAAGGCGCTGGAAAGCGTCAAGCCCGAGGAGACGCTGCTGCAGAAAGAGACCGGGCTGCTGATCCGGAATCTGGCCGCGCTGGGGTTGGCCTTCTGCATCCTGGCGGTCGTTGTCTACGGGCTGACGCGCGGCAACAATCTCCGCGCCTGGGAAGAGGGGTTGCTGGCAGGCCTCACCATGGCGATGGCGACCCTGCCGGAGGAATTCCCCGTGGTGCTCACCGTGTTTCTCGCCTTGGGCGCCTGGCGCATCTCGCAGAACCGAGTGCTCACGCGCCGGATGCCCGCCATCGAGACTCTGGGCGCCGCCACGGTTTTGTGCGTGGACAAGACGGGCACCCTGACCTTGAACCGGATGTCCGTGCGTCAGCTCTGGGTTCCTGATGAACTCTACGATGACGCCGCGGATGGCGTTCCGCCAGCCTTGCCCGAGGCTTTCCACGAACTCTTGGAATACGGGATCCTGGCCTGCAAGCACGATCCGTTCGATCCGATGGAGAAGGCGCTTCGGGAGATCGGCCAGTCGCGCCTCCAGAGCACCGAACATCTCCACGAGAGTTGGACGCTGATCCATGAGTATCCCCTCTCGCCGAACCTTCTGGCCTTGTCGCACGTGTGGAAGTCGCCTGAGGGCGCGGACTACGTCATCGCCGCCAAGGGGGCTCCCGAGGCGATCTTCGACCTGTGCCATCTCGACGAAGCCGAGACGAACCGAATCGCGCTCCAGGTGACGGCGATGGCCAATGACGGCTTGCGCGTTCTCGGCGCGGCCAAGACACGGTTCCAGCAGACCGGCCTGCCGCCAGCCCAGCACGACCTGCCATTCCAGTTCGTCGGCCTGATCGGATTGGCGGACCCCGTGCGTCCGGGCGTCGCGGAGTCGATCCGGGAATGCTACACGGCGGGAATCCGCGTGATTATGATCACCGGCGATTATCCGGGCACCGCGCAGAACATTGCGCGCCAGATCGGTTTGCGGAACCCTGAGGAAGTGATCACAGGCTCCGAACTGGACCGCATGCCGGACGAGGAACTGGCCCGCCGCATCCGGACGGCGAACCTCTTTGCGCGCGCCGTTCCCGAACAGAAAATGCGGATCGTGAACGCCCTGAAAGCGAATCGTGAAATCGTGGCGATGACCGGGGACGGCGTGAACGACGCGCCGGCCCTGAAGTCGGCCCACATCGGCGTGGCGATGGGCGCGCGCGGGACGGACGTCGCCCGCGAGGCCTCGTCGCTCGTTCTGCTCGACGATTCGTTCTCCTCCATCGTCGCGGCGGTGAAGATGGGCCGTCGCATCTTCGACAACATCAAGAAGGCCGTCGCTTACATCTTCGCCGTGCATGTCCCCATCGCGGGCCTGTCGATGATTCCCGTTTTCCTCAAGGACTGGCCGTTGATTCTCCTGCCCGTCCACGTAGTCTTCCTGGAGCTGATCATCGACCCGGCTTGTTCCATTATCTTCGAAGCCGAGCAAGCCGAACCCAACGTCATGACCCGGCCTCCCCGGAAGGCGGACGAGCGCCTGTTCGGTCTGCGATCGATCCTCTTGAGCCTTCTCCAGGGGTTTAGCGTCCTGTTGGTTCTTCTGGGGGTCTTCATCGCGGCGCGGACGCTGGGCCACGGCGACGACAGCTCCCGCGGGCTGACGTTTATGACCCTCGTCGTCGCGAATCTGTGCTTGATCTTGACGAACCGTTCGCAGACGCGGACGATTCTGTCGATGTTCCAGTCGCCGAACAAAGCGCTGTGGTGGGTCGTCAGCGGGGCCTGCGTGTTCCTGGCGCTGGTCCTGCTTGTGCCGTTCCTGCGCGGGGTGTTCCACTTCGCCCCGCTTCATTCCATCGACATGGTCATCTGTCTGGTTGCCGGCTTCGTGGCGATCCTTTGGTTTGAGGCGATGAAAGTCATCGGCAGGCGGCGCGCGAAGAGAACGCCTCGCCTCGAGCCGTCAGAGGGTTGAGCAGCGCGTGCGTTGGGCGTGAAGGCAACCAATGCCTGCGGGCGAGTTGAGAATCCCCGGGGAACCTTTCCGAGCCAGGCGGCCGAGCGGGGTCTGGGGAAGTTGGCGAAAGGACAGGTTCTTGCTTTGACGAACGGCCATGGATCAGGCGGGATGCCCAAGGCGCCGCCAGCCTCCAATCATGCTTGAGCATCTCCTGTCCACTTACGGCTACCTGGCGCTCTTCATCGGGACGTTTCTCGAGGGCGAGACGATTCTCATCATCGCCGGCGTGGCCGCCTCGGAAGGACTGCTGGATATCCAGTGGGCCATTCTCAGCGCCTTTGCCGGCAGCCTGTTGGGGGACCAACTCCTCTTCTTCATCGCCCGCTATCACGGAGACTGGCTTCTCAGCAGACTACCGAGCCA
>JAPLSS010000381.1 GCA_026398515.1 Candidatus Sumerlaeota bacterium
GCCGGCGATCTATAAACAGCTTTTCGACATCCAGAAACGCCTCGAAAAACATTACCGCGATATGCAGGACATCGAATTCACCATCGAGCGCGGCAAACTGTGGATGCTCCAGACCCGCGTCGGCAAGCGCACGGGCACGGCGGCGGTGCGCATGGCCGTCGACATGGCCGAAGAGGGCCTGATCACCAAGAAGGAAGCGATCCTGCGCGTCGAGCCGGCGCAGTTGGAGGAACTCCTGCACCCGATGCTCGACCCCGCCGAAGAGAAGAAGGCGGTCAAACTGGCCAAGGGCCTGCCGGCCGGTCCGGGCGGCGGAGTGGGCAAGTGCGCCTTCACCGCCGACGAGGCCGAGGAGCGCGCCAAGAAGGGCGAGAAGGTCGTCCTCGTGCGCCCCGAAACCACCCCCGAAGACGTGCACGGCATGCACGCCGCGGCCGCCATCCTGACTTCCAAGGGCGGCATGACCAGCCACGCCGCTCTGGTGGCGCGCGGCTGGGGCAAGTGCTGCATCGTCGGATGCGGCGCGCTCGACATCGACACCGCCAACAAGGTCATGCGCGTCGATGGCAACAGTTTCGGTCCGAACGACTGGATCAGTTTGAACGGAACCAAGGGCGTCGTCTACGCCGGCAAGGTCGCGACCTTGGGCGTCGATCCCGAGGCCAACGAGTGGTACCGCAGGCTGATGGCGTGGGCCGACGAGACGCGCCAAATCCAGGTCCGCACCAACGCCGACACCCCCGCCGACGCCGAGCAGGCCGTCCGTTTCGGCGCGCAGGGCATCGGCCTGTGCCGCACCGAGCACATGTTCTTCGCGCCCGAACGCATCAAGGCCATGCGCGAAATGATCGTCGCCGAGAACGAAGCCGACCGGCGCAAGGCCGTCATGAAACTGCTGCCCTTCCAAAAGGCCGACTTCCTCGGCATCCTCAAGGCGATGGCGGGCAAGCCGGTCACCATCCGCTTGCTCGATCCGCCGTTGCACGAGTTCCTGCCGACCGAGCCGGATCTGGTCGCCGAGCTGGCTGGCGAACTGGGCGTTTCCGTGCAGGCGTTGCAGGCGCGCATCAAGCAACTGCACGAGCTGAACCCGATGCTCGGCCACCGCGGCTGCCGTCTGGGCGTCACCTATCCGGAGATCACCGAGATGCAGGCCCGCGCGATCTTCGAGGCCGCGGCCGACCTGACCCAGCAGGGCGTCGCGGTCATGCCCGAGGTCATGGTCCCCCTCGTCGGCACGCTCAAGGAACTCGACAACCAGGTCGCGCTGATCAACAGCGTGGCCGAGGCGGTGAAGAAAGAACGCGGACTGAAGAACCTGCCGTACATGGTGGGGACGATGATCGAAGTGCCCAGAGCGGCCCTGACCGCCGGAGCGATCGCCCAGACCGCGCAGTTCTTCTCCTTCGGCACGAACGACCTGACGCAGATGACCTTCGGCTTCTCGCGCGACGACATCGGCGGGTTCCTGCCGTATTATATCGCGGCAAAGATCCTGCCCGAAGACCCGTTCCAGTCCGTGGACCAGACGGGCGTCGGGCGCCTGATGGAGTTGGCCGTCCAGGAAGGGCGCGCGACCCGGCCCGACCTCAAGATCGGCATCTGCGGCGAGCACGGCGGCGACCCGGACTCGGTCGTCTTCTGCCACAAGATCGGCCTGAACTACGTCAGTTGCTCCCCGTTCCGTGTCCCGATCGCCCGCTTCGCTGCCGCCCACGCCGCCCTCCAATTCCCGCGCGGCGCGAAGAAGGCGGCGGTCAAGCCGGCGGCCAAGAAGGTTATAAAGAAATCCGCGGCGAAGAAGGCGGTGAAGAAAGCCGCCGCCAAACCCGCGGCCAAAAAGGCCG
>JAPLSS010000002.1 GCA_026398515.1 Candidatus Sumerlaeota bacterium
TGGGGATCTGTGTGGGGATATGCATCGCCTTTTGGTAGGGCGCCGGCACTCAGTCATTTTTTCTGTGCTATCTCATCTTCATTCTGCTGCCCCTCCAGCGCCACCGCTGTGGACCGTTCGTGCGTTCGATGCTGCAATGGAAGACCGAGCGGATGGAGAGTTTGTGGCTGACGCCTCTGACCGTCCGCCAACTCCTCGCCACGGAGGCGGCGCGCGCGCGGGCGCGAACGGGCGGAACCGGACGCTGGGGCGCGTTGTTCGTTTTGGCCGTGATCGGCGCGTGCGGCGCCTGGTTAATCGAGCGGCGCCTGGGCGGTCGGCCGTTCTGGCCCGAACGCGCCAGCCTGCACGCCGGCGTCTGGGCCGTGCTGGCATCCTGGCTGATCGAAAACCGCGACTCCATGACGCGCTCGGGGTGGCGGCGGGCTTATCGAATCCTTTACAATCTGCACGAACAACGGCAAGGACGGCTGCCCGCCCGGCGCATTGCCCGCATCGCCTTGATCCTCGTGATCAGCTATTCTTTCGCCGGTGGGGTGTTCTGGGCGCTGACCAGATACGGCGCGTGGTGTCGGGCGACGTGGGCGGCGCTGGCGGGCATGCCGCTGTGGATCTGGGGCGCGGCGCTCGGCGCTCTGGCGGTGGCCGGGGCGGCGATCCTGGGCCCGGCGAGGCTGCGCTCGGCGGATCAGGCGTTCCAGCGCGCCGCGAAGAAGGGGCAGAAAATGTACGAGGAGCTCGTTCACGCCCTGGCGGAGACGACATAAGAGTTCGGAGTGCGGAATGCGGAAAATACCGCCGTGTAAGTATTTCACCAAAAAACTTCTGCTTCCCGTTTCGCTCTTCCCATTCCGCACTCCGCACTCCGCATTCCGCACTCTCAATCCATCGGCCTCTTCAACCCCCACCGCCGGTACAGCGGGTCCCACGGCTCGTGCGAGACCTCGCCGGCGTCGAGGAGTTCCAGAAACTCCGTTAAGCTCATCGACTGCCCCTCGCCGATGTCGATGGAAATCCGGTCCGTCTCGGCGCGCAACTGGCGTTCGGACATGCCGCCGCGCGCCGCCGTCTTGCGCACCTCTTCGTAGGTCTTCTCGATCCGTGTGTCGCGGTTCGGAGTCGAGAAGTCGTCGTAGGGGCGCGATTTCTTGTCGCGGTCCTTCGGGCGGTCCTTGTAATAGGCCCAGCCGGCTTCGACCACGTCCTTGCGCATGCGGATAGCCACGCACACGTCCTCGAGCATCTCGCGCACGCGGGCGTAGACGCCCTCCGCGCCGGTGGCGGGAAGCGCCCGGCGATACAGGGTGTGAATCAGCCCGGCGGGAATCTCCGTGTTGCGGTTGTCGTATTGCTCCAGGCTGAAGCCCGGCATCTTGCGGTCGGGCACGCGCCGGTAGCGATGGCGCGCGAAATCGTAGTCCCACCACGACCAGTCGACGATGCCCCAGCCGACCCCGTTGCAGGGCGTGGCGGCGCTGAGCGCCTCGTCCGCCAGAGTCCGCACCTTGGACGGCAGGGTCGCGCTCAGGTGCCGCACGGGCCGGTAAGCGTTCGGGACGATCCGGTGAATGATGCGCAAGTGGTTTTTGTCGGCCACCACCGTCCCCGGCCGCAGCGCCCCGGCCTCCGGGCGCAGGGCGATGGGGTAAGTGTCATAGGGGATGGAGCGGCCCTGCACGTATTGCGACATTACGTAGTCGAGCGCGGCGCGGAAGCGCATGTCCTGGCTCCAGTCCACCGCGTGCGGCAGGTTGGCGAAGCGTGTGTTCCAGTTGCCGAAGACCGCGCCGTAGACGTTGTGGGCGCCTTGGGGCAAGTAGTGGATGCGGGCGAAGATCCAGCGCAACGCGTACGGGGCGTCGGCGCAATCGACCGGGATGTTGTAGCGGGCGAGGTAGTCGGCGTCGACCTCGGTGGACATCCAACGGGCAAACTCCTCCTCCCACCGCATCGACCAGCGGTTGCGCACCGGCCAGACGCATCCCTTGTCGCCCCACGGCTCGGTTTCGTGGATCGAGCGGTCGGGGATGTCGACCGCCTCTTCGGTCACGATCTCGCCTTTGCCGTTCTTGTGGCCGATGCCGGTGTGGTCGACGGGTTCGGGTTTGGCATTCCGAGGCTCGAAAGGATAATCCTTGAGCGTGCCGGTGCGCCAGCCGTCGTAGCGGCGGCGCCATTCCTGGATGACGGCGTTTTCGCCGGCCGCGGGCGGCTGCTCGAGCGTCCAAACGCGTGGCGGAAGCGCCGCGGCTGCCTCCTGAGCCGACGCGGCGGACCATTTCGGCCGCGGGGCGTGATGGCAGGAGCACAATGCCGGCGCGAAAGCAGCCAGCACGATCCATGAAGATCCCTTCTGCATAAAACGGGAATCCTTGAAGCACTCTAAGAAAAGGGTATGGAGTCCCGCCTTTAGGCGGAATAGTGGTTTCCGGCATCATCCGCCGGCAGGGCTATTCCGCCTGAAGGCGGGACTCCATTCCTGCCTCCCGGCTCTTGACGGTTCTGCTGTCTTTCCGCGAATTGAGCGGCTGGCTACTCCCGCTCCGCCCGCCTTCGGGCGTTGTCCCGGTGCGCCCACGAGCGGCATTCCCAGAGTATGTCCTCCAGGATCGTCGGCTCCAATCCCGCCGGAACGCCGAAGGACTGGGCCGCGTCCGAGACAAGCCGCGGATGATTCGGCCCCAGCGCCCGGCGCGTCAATTCAAAAGGTTCGCCCCCCGGCGCGCGAATCCGCGCAACGATCGCCTGGCCTCCATCCGGCGCGTCGGCCAGCGTCAGTTGAATCTCATAGTCGCCGCCATAGCCCGGCCGCCGTTCATAGTGGAAATGCGGGCGCGGCTCGGGCTTCCGGGGCTGCGGCGGCGCCCCGGCCGCGGGCCGCGAAGCGCCGGCCCGCCCGGGTTTGCGCTTTCGTTTTGCCATGGCCGCAACCTATCGGAGGGCCCGAGCCAAGTCAAACCGGCAATTGCGTTGGCTTTGACTCAATACAAATCTAGAGGGACGTGCCGGCCGATCAGTCGAAAATGCCTGTCCAGAGTAAAGAGGCTCAGGTTGTTCTGAACGGCATGTTGGACGAGAATCAAGTCCGGAATCCCCACTTGGTTGATTCCGTGGCGCAGGCAGGTGACTTGAAGTCGAATGATGTCATTCCATTCGATCTCCAAAGGGAGGCGAGGGATCTCCTGGAACAGGTCGACCAGTTCGCGCCGCCTCTTCACGAGGAGGGCGGGAATGAGTTCGGCCAGGATGAGATCGTTCGTGACGAGGAGCGCGTCGTCAATCAGCGCGTCGACGGCGTCCACGCCCCTCTGTCCCCGGAGCCAGGCTACCCATACAGACGTGTCAACGAGCACGCTCATCGCCGTTCGCGAAGCGCACTCAGGTCCACATCCAAATCAACGTGTCCCTTGTAGGGCTTCAGGCCCTGAAGCCGGCTTTTCCGCACGAGTTCCTCCAGGGCGGAGATGATCACGGCGGTTTTGGTTTTCTGATGGGAAACCCTCATGGCCTCTTCCACGAGGCGATCGGGCAGGTCCAGCGTGGTTCTCATGGCGCTCCTCCATATGCATTCCTTCCCTATTTCATGCATAAAAAATATGCAATGAGCGCTTCCCGTGTCCAGATCCTTTTTTTGAATGACCTTGCGCATTGCGCACAAATCCCGCGAAGGTCAAACAGCCTTCTGGAAGGAGAGCCTTTCCATGCGAATCTTGATCGTCCTATCCGCGGCGGTGTGGCTCTCGGGAGCCTGCCTTGGCGCCGCCGAAACCAGCCCCACATTGGAGTTGCTGGTTCCCGCCTATTTCTACCCCTCGCCGCATTCGACGTTTTGGGCCGACATGGCGGCGGCGGCCGGGGAGGTCAGGATCACCGCGATCCTCAATCCCGGCGACGGGCCGGGAAGGAGACTCGATCCGACGTACGTCAAGGTAGTCGGCGATTTTCGCCGGGCGGGCGGGACCGTGATCGGCTACGTGCGGACGAAATACACGAAGCGGCCGCTGGAAACGGCCACGGCCGACATCGACCGCTATGTCGAATGGTATCCCATCGACGGCATTTTCGTCGACGAAATGAGCGACAAGAACCTGGAAGCCCATTTCGCCTATTACGCCGACCTCTACGCCTACATCAAGTCGAAGAACCCGAACTACCGCGTGGTGGCCAACCCGGGGACCAACACGCGGGAGGAATACCTGTCGCGCAAAACGGCCGACGTGTTGGTTCTCTATGAAGACCCGAAGGGCTACGAAACCTATTCGCCCGACGCCTGGGTCGCCCAATACCCGCGCGAGCGGTTCTGCCATCTGGTTTATAACATCCCCGACGCCGCCGGGATGCGCCACGCCATCGATCTGGCCTGGCGGCGAAACGTCGGGATGGTCTACGTGACCGACGACAACCTCCCCAATCCGTGGGACACCCTGCCGCCGTATTGGGCGGAGGAAGCGCGAACGGTAAAAGAACGGAGAGCGAATTAGCCGCAGAGAACGCATAGAGCGCAAAGAAAGGACGTTTCTTTGCGCTCTATGCGTTCTCTAAGGCGGCGTTGTTCCAGCCGCCGCTGTCTCTGCGGCTAATCATCTCAATCGGCAATCGGCAATTCACCCGCCATTGCCAGTTGCCTCGCCCAAGCCGATGCGCTATCGTTGCACGCTTCGACCGCCCGCCAGGAACGGCGCGGGGGTCGACACGGACCGCTCGTTCAAAGGACCGGAAAGCCATGTGCGGAATCGTCGGCGTGGTGTCGCGGCGCAATGTCGCCCCCCTGCTGTTGGAAGGGCTGAAACGGCTCGAATACCGCGGCTATGATTCAGCCGGCATCGCCGTCATCCAGGACGACCACATCGAGTGCCGCAAGGTCGTCGGGCGCGTGGAGAAACTCGATCCCTACGTCGAGAACAACGAACTGAACGGCACGATCGGCAT
>JAPLSS010000993.1 GCA_026398515.1 Candidatus Sumerlaeota bacterium
GGTTCCTGGGAGCGCCGGCGTCCTCGCCTGCGCCGATTCATTCGATCATTCCTTTCGGGAGATAGCCGGCGAGGACGCCGGCGCTCCCGGGAACCGCAAACCACGAGTTTTCATTCAGTCTCCCTGGGTGAGAACTCCGGCTATGTTTCGCCTGCCAGGCGAAACATGACGGATTTTCCTCTCTTCGCCTTGTCGGCTTTTCTTGAGCCTTCAGTTCGCAATGGAGTAGACTTCCGGCGTCGGCGTGGTTGTGCGGCGCCGGCCCGGACAAATCGCCTTCATCCCGGCCTTTCCTATGACGCGTTCCACAAGGTTGTCGCCCATGCGGTTGTCTTCCTACCTTGCCGTCCTCGCATTCCTGCTCTTCGCCGCCGCCGCGCCCGCCAAGCCTACCTTCTCCTGCCTGCCCGGCTTTGGCGGCTTCTTCCGGCCCGGCGATTGGACCCCGATCAACGTCGTCATTGAAAACGTCCCCGACAGCCCCGCCGACCGCCCCTACACGCTCGAAGGCGAATTGCGCGTGAAGACGCGGCCGCTCCAAGGCGACGAGACGGTCTTCGTCCGCCGCGTCGCCGTCACCCACCAACAGAAGATCAAAGTCGTCCTCTATGCCCGGATCAGCCAGGACGCGGCCTGCGGCGCCGAATTCCGAACGCGGAACGGCAGGCGCCTGTGGGAGCAGGACCTGAAGCCCGATCTGACGGCGCTGCGGCCCGAGCAGCGGCTGATCGTGGTGGCCAGCGATCTGAGCGCGCCCTTCTCGCCGCGCTCGGCCACGGACCTGCGCGGCCAGCGGCGCGCCCACGTCCTGCCCGGCCTCCTGCCGGACCTGTGGGTCGGCTACGAGTCGGTCGACCTGTTGGTGGCGCCCAAAGACCTCTCAAACGATCTCCCCGACCCTGAGCAGCGCGAGGCGCTTCTGTCGTGGGTGCGGTTTGGCGGGCGGCTGCTGGCTGTCGGCGGCGTCCACTATCAGTCCTACCAAGGCTCCTTTCTGGAACCGATCCTGCCCGTGAAGATTGCCGGAAGCGAAGAGGTCGCCCTGCCCGCGGCCGGCGGCGAAAGCCTGCGCTTGCTCGACGCGACCTTCGATCTCAAACCCCAGGCCGCCGGATTGTGGCGCCTTGGCGAGCGGCCTCTCGCCGCGCGCTGGCCGGTCGGGCGGGGCGAGGCGACGTTCGTCGGCGTCGACATGGATTCCGCCGTGGCGCGCGAATCGGCGGAGGCGCGCGCGCTGTGGGATTCCTGCGTCTATGCCCCCGGGCTGGGGCGGCGCCATTCGCTGGCGGACTCGATGGTCTTTGGAGGAGTCGATTTCGCCTATGGCCGCGCCGCCGAATTGCCTTCCATCCTCCTGATCCTCGTCCTGCTGGGCTGCTACACGATCCTCGTCGGGCCGGTCAACTTTTACGTCCTGAGCAAACGGCGGCGGCTGGAGCTGGCGTGGATCACCATCCCCGCGATCGTCGCCGCCTTCAGCGTCCTGACCTACGCGATCGGCTTCACCTCGAAGGGCGGGCTGCTGATCATGCGCGAAATGGACGTCATTCAGGCCGGCGTCGATTCGGCCGACGCCCGGCTGGAGAAACTCGTCAGCCTCTTCTCGCCCCGCAAACGCTCGTACAACCTGGCCTTCGATTCCCCGCGCAGCGCCTTCTGCGGCGTGTGGGAATGGGCGGATCGGGAACATGGAATCGGCGCCAGGTTCGTCGGCGCGGGCGGCGCCGTCGGCGGCGCCGGTTGGCCGATGGCCATCGACCAGTCGCGCCGCCCGATCGCCATCTTCGACCGCCTGGTGGCCCAATGGTCCTCGCAGAGCTTTGGCGGCCTGAGCGCGTTCGATCTCGGCGGCCGGTTCGAAGGCGAGGCCGTGCTGCGGGAGGTCGACAGGAAGCGCGAAATGACCGTGCGGCTGAAGAACGGCGCCGCGTTTCCGTTGCGCGACTCGACGCTCCTGCTCGGCGCCTCGGCCGGAGCGGTCGGCGACCTCGACCCCGGGGAAAGCCGCGAGTTCCAGATCCCCCTGGACGACAGAAAATCCGCCCAGGGATTCGCCAAGGACGGCATGGGGTCTCTCGCCACCGCCTTCGATCCGCAAATGTACGGATACCGCAACGCCGGCGGGCTGAACAATCCCGACGACGCCGAGAACCCGCAAGTCGTCCGTGACTACTTGCGCGCCAAGGTCTGGCAGCGCTTCAACGAGCCGCCCGAAGGCTTTGCGCCGCCCGTGACCGCGCCGTTGCGTCCGCGGCTCGTTGG
>JAPLSS010000129.1 GCA_026398515.1 Candidatus Sumerlaeota bacterium
GGTCCTGCAGGTAGGGCAGGTCAAGATAGACGCCGTCTTCCTCCACCTTTGCCAGGACCGGCAGGAGCGGCATCTCCACCTCTTCGAACAATTTGGTTAAGCCCTGGGATTCCAGTTCGTTCTGGTAGAAGTGCAGGGTGGCTTCCATTTCAAGGTTGAGATTGCCGCGGTCGCTCCCGCTCCCTCGCAATGACCGACTGCTGGGTGACAAACAACTCGGCGGGAACCGAGGGCGGCGGGATCTATGGCTACTGCACCGTGAGCGGCACGCGCGTGATCGGCAATCGCGCCGGCTCCGGGTACGTGGGCGGAATCTATGGCCTCACTGCCCAGATCACGAACTGCGTCGTCTGGGACAATCCCGGCGGCGGCGTGGCTTTGCAGAGCGGCTTCGTCAAGCACTGCTCCATCTGCAACAACCCGCGGGGCGCTTCTCCCTGTGGGACCGGCGTGTACATTTGCGGCTCCGGGGCGACGGTGGCCAACAACGTCGTCGCCGGCCACGAGAAGAACATCTTTGAAGCCAACACCCCCGATCCGGCGGCGGTGAAGAACAACCTTCTGTCCCAAGCCTCGATCTGCCAGTACTGGGTCAATGGCGCCGTGCCGTTGAACACCGAGGCCGAGATCAACAACCTGATCTACTGCCAGAACAACCTGGTCCGCCCCGATCCGTTGTTTATCGACGCTGCCGCGGGCGATTTGCATCTGCAGGCCGGCTCGCCGTGCATCGACGCCGGCAGCGCGACCGACAGCAGTCCGACGGATTACGACAAGAACGCCCGGCCCTTCGGCGCCGCGCCGGACATCGGCGCGTACGAGTGGGGCTATGCGCTTCCGCCGCACTGGCCCGCAAGCCCTGTTCCTCCGGACGGGGCCACAAACGTCGACATTCACAACTTGTTCCTGCAATGGGGCGGCGCTGAGCGCGCCACGCAGTACGACGTGTTCCTGTGGCCGGCCAACACGGTGAGGCCCGACATCCCGTCGACTTCCGGGCTTGCGCAGCCTTCTTGTCCCGTCGCCGGCCTGTGGCCCGCCGCGGATTACTGGTGGCAGGTCGTGGCCCGCAACGACGCCGGCGCTACGCCTGGGAATATTTGGACGTTCCACACCGGCATTGCCGCGCCGCCGTCGTTGGGCCCGGTATCGGATGGCGGCGATGCGACGGCGCAGCTGCAATGGGCGATGCCTCCGGATCCGCCTGCGCAGTTCCTTGGCTTCGCCTGGGACATATACCAGGCCAATTGGGTCCAGCGATTCTGGAACAACACGATGTGGCAGCCATTCGCGGCGGGGGCCAGTTCCGGCTCGATGGACCTGGGCCTCAGCGGCGCGTACCACGTCTGGATTTCCAGCCAATACTTCGGCGGTTATTGGATCGCCTGCACGAACCCTTGGACCGGCATCATCTACAGCGGGACGCCGCATACGCCGCTCAACGTGACCGTGGAGAATCGAGGCGGGTTGAACGTGCGCCTGCATTGGAAGCCGGAGATCTATGGGACCTGGCACGACCAGATCATCGCCTACAAGGTCGGGGACGACTTTGTCTCAACCGCCGGCCCGAGCGGCGATCAGTTGTGGCATTTCATCGACTATGGCGCCTTGGCCTACGACACATCGAAGGCGAGTTTCCTGAACGGCTGGGCGGATTTCACGCTCCCTTCGGCGGGCGACTATTGGCTCTTCATTCGCGGCGTCGGTTGGCTCCCGCCCTATCCCGCGGGCGAATACGGGACGGCGTTCGTAAGCGTGCCGTAAGGAGATCAACGCCGGCCTCGCGGTTCGGCGTCGCTCGCCAGAGCGCGAGGCGGGCCTGCTTCTCCTGCGTTCCCGGGCGCCGGGGAGCGCCATGAGGCGCCGTCCCCGATTCGCCCTTGACGCTAGGCGCGATCTTCTGTGAACTGGCCTTCAGCGCAGGCAGTCGACGCGCGGGATGGGAAGCGTTCGCGCCGCCACGGTTCTCCGGTCCAAATCTGCGCGGTTTTCATTCTTTCGGCGGCGGTGGATTCCTCGCCGTCTCTTAGGAGTTGTTTCATGCGCATCGTCTTGATCATCGTCGACACGTTGCGGTACGATCACCTAGGTTTTACCGGACATCCGGTGGTCGAAACGCCGGATCTGGACGAACTGGCCTCCCAGTCGTTCTTCTTCGACAACTACCGCATCGCCAGTTTCCCGACCGTCCCCAACCGCGAGGATACGAACACCGGCCGCTACACCTTCCCGCACCATGGCTGGGGGGCCTTGCCGGACAACGCCATGCCGCTGGCTCAGGTCCTGACGCAGAACGGCTACACGACCCAACTTCTCACTGACACGCCGCACCTCCTCGGCCACGGCCATCGGTACCATCGCGGGTTTCAGGGATACCATTGGATTCGCGGCAACGAATGCGACGTCTACTTCACTCGCTACAACCTCCCGTTTCCCCAGGTCATGCCGCTGGAGAAGACCCGCGCCGACGAACTCTACTTCGGCGGCCATCCCCTCGTGGATCTGAGCGCGTGGATCAACCGCGAGCACGTCTGGGAGGAGGATTGCTACGTGGCCCAGACGGCCCGCACGGCGAGCAAGTGGGTCGAGCAGAACTACAAGGCCAAGAACTTCTTCCTGTGGCTCGACACCTTTGAACTGCACGAACCGTGGGACCCGCCCTTGTACCTCGCCGAACGCTACGACCCCGGCTACAAGGGCGAATACCGCGTCACCTATCCGGTCTACGGCCCGGCGGACTGTTACACCAAGGCCGAGATTCAGAACATGAAGGCGAACTACGCCGGCGAGGTCGCCCTGATCAGCAAGTGGCTCGGCCACGTCTTCCGCAAGATGAAGGACGTCGGCATTTACGACGACACGACGATCATCGTGACCTCCGACCACGGCACGTACCTTGGGGAGCAGAACCGCGCCGGCAAGATGTTCATGAAGGGCGATCCGCCCCGCGAGGCGCCGTGGCCCCACTACGAAGGCGTAACCCGCATCCCCCTCATGATCAAGATGCCGGGACAGGCCAAGGGCGCGCGCGTCAAGCAGATCGCCCAGCCGGTCGACCTCTACCCGACGATCTGCGACCTGGCGGGGGTCAAGCACGGCCTCCAATTGGACGGCCTGTCGCTGGCGCCGATCCTGCGCGGCGAGAAGGTCAAATGGCCGCGCAAGTACTCCTTCAGTTCGCCGGCCATTCTGACCGAGGAGCCGAATTACTGGACCACCATCACCGGCGAGGGCTGGACGCTGATGCTCGGCGGCGAGGCCGACGAGGCCCCGCTTCTTTACAACCTGAACGACGATCCGGAGCAGAAGAGGAACCGGGCCAAGGAGTGCACGGACGTCGTGGCGAAGATGGGCAAGGCCTACGTCCAGTTCCTGCGTCGGGTCGGCGCCGCGCCCGGGAAGATCGCCGTCTTCGAGCGCAAGCTGGCCAGGTTTGCCAAGTAGGTCCGCTGCGCCGGGGCGGACTTGAGTCTATCCTGGAGAGCAAGGCACGCCGTCCGTCCGGCGTCGGGAGCGCGAATGGGCGATTCCCGCGCGGCAGGAGAGCGGAGGGGGGCGCTTGGCCACCGGCGACAGAAAGGGAGTGTCTCATGATGCCGCGCAATCACCACATGGCGTTCACGGCGCTTTGGATGACCGGCGTCGGACTGGCGTTCGCCCAGGGAAGCGCGCCTTCGGCGGATGCCCGCAAGGACCCGTTGGCCTCGCTGTTGCCCGCGGCGGAGATCAAAGACGTTGCGAGTTTGAACCTGAAGCGCCTCTCCGACTCGGTCATGAGGGAGAAGACCCCTTCGGGCGCAGAAATCCGAAAGATCGAGATCGAGTTCACCTGCTTCGAGTGGGCCGGCGAAACCTGGCGCCTCCGGGCCGCGCTCTATCTCCCGGCCGAATGCCCGGCGGCTTATCGCGACGCCGCCGTGGTGGACAATATGGGCGGCGACCAGAGGGGCCTCGTTTTTGCGCAACAGGGCCTGGCCAGCGTGGTCCTGATTGACGCGCCCGGCAAACACTATGGCATCGCTGAAGCCGGCCAACTGATGGGGTACGGAGACGCCCAATACAGCCAGACGGGCGATCCGCGCTGGCTGGGCTATCCCTGGCTGGCGCGGGTGTTCATGCGCGCCATCACCGCCGCGGGCGCGATTCCCGAGTTTGGATCGCGGCGTTTCGTCGTCACGGGCGGCTCGAAGTGGGGCGAGGCCTCGTGGATCGCCGCCGCGGCCGACGACCGCATCGTGGGCGCGTTTCCGGCGGCCTGGAACATTGGCAACATGGAGAAGGCGCTCCACCTGAAAGCCCAGCGCATGGGGATGGACCACCGGGCCGGGGGGGCCAAGTCCACAGGGCCGGGCCTCATCTCCACCGCCGAACAACTCCAGTTCGTCACCAGCCCGCTGGGGCGCCAAAGCCTCGTCTATACCGATCCCGTCCAATTCCGCGACCGTCTCGCGGGAAAACCGGTATTGTATATCGACGGGACGAACGATCCGCTTTTTCCCGTGGATGGAGACACGGTGTTCCTGCCGGAGATGCGCGGCGACATCCGGGTCTGCCTCGCCCCCAACGCGGGGCACGTGCAGAACGGCTCCGTGCCGCGGCAAATGTGGTTGGCGCACGTCTTCGCCGGGCGCGACGTGCCGCGCATCGACGTGACGGACGAGGCCGCCCAGGGCCAGGTGGTCGTCACCGCGACCGTCTCCTCGCGCACGAGTATCAAAACCGTCTCCCTCTGGACCGCGCCGGACGAGACTCGCTCTTTCCTGACGGCCAAGTGGACCAGCGAGCCGATGCGTTCGCTGGGCGAAGGTCGTTACCAGGCCGCCCTTTCCGCGCCGGCGAAAGGAAGCGTCGGCTACCTGGTCATGGTCGAGGATGACGATCCGGCGACCGTCCCCGGCGTCATCACGACGGGTTTTCACGAATGGCCGCGCCCGTCCAGCTCGCCTGCGTTGCGGGAGAATGGCGCCAATCCCCCAGGGATAGAGGCCTGGGAGCAGTCTTCGCGATGATTGACTCGCTCCGAGCGTCCAAGGGGTCGGGCGTTTCCGTGTGGCGTAGGCTTTCCAGCCTGCGCTTTGCCCAATCCGGGGTTCGCGGCTGCGCAGGCTGGAAAGCCTACGCCACACAAAGACGCCCGCGTTATGGCGACAACCGCCGGACGCGCCCCTGGCTGTCGCGCTCCGCGCCGCGCCATTTTTCTCTCGCCCCGCTTCGGGCGATTCCCTATAAAGGGAATCGGCCGCGCTAAGCGGGGACGTAGGGGCGCCCTGTCGCCTGCAAATCCTCTTTAGCAGGGCTGAATTCCCTTTCCGAGGGGAGGCGCTGTGGGGACTGGGGTCGGCCGAAGGCGTTGAAGGCTGGGTCCCGCGCGACGGAACGCTTCGAACCGGGTCAGGGCCGGGAGGCAGCAGCCCTAAGGGGTTTGTTCCGTGCGCCGCGGGCGCGCCTGGCCGGAGCTGGAAGCCGGCATGCCGCTCGGAGCGTCATTCCGCACTCCGCATTCCTGAAATGCTCAAGAAACGCCTGAAATCCGCCGCCGCCCACGCCGCTCTTCTGCTGGCGGCGTTCGTCGTCCTGGGGCCGCTGCTGTGGATGATCGCCTCGGCCTTCAAGCCGGGGCCGGAGATCATCGCCACCCCCCACACCATTATCGAGGCGCGCCGGGGCGATCCCGACGGCTATCCCAACCTGCTGAGGCTGATCGGCGACCTGCTGTGGCCGGACCAGCCGACCCTGCGGAATTTCCGGCGCATCCTCAACGGCCGGGAGATCCCGTTCGGGCGCTATTACCTGAACTCGGTCTTCATCTCCTCGGCGACGACGGCCCTGACGCTGTTTTTCTGCTCGCTGGCGGGATTCGGCTTCGCGAAATACCGGTTCTGGGGGCGGAACCTTCTGTTCGCCATCGTGCTGGCGTCGCTCATGATCCCCCACCACGTGCTGATGATCCCGCTGTTCTCGATCTTCCATTCCATCGGATGGATCAACTCGTACAAGGCGCTGATCATCCCCGGCGCCGCCAGCGCGTTCGGGATTTTCCTGGTGCGCCAGTATTGCCAGAACGTCCCGGACCAGATGGTCGACGCGGCGCGGATCGACGGCTGCGGCGAGTTCCGCATCTACTGGGAGATCATCCTGCCGGTCATCAAGCCGGTCCTGGGCGCGCTGACGATTTTCGTCTTCATGGGGTCGTGGAACGCGTACGTCTGGCCGCTGATCATCTTGCAGGATCAGGACCGCTACACTTTGCCGCTGGGGCTGGCGCCGCTGGTGGGCCCGTACGACAACGAGTTCGGCATGTTGATGGCGGGCACGCTGCTGGCCACCCTGCCGATCATCGCCATCTTCATGTTGATGCAGCGCGAATTCGTGTCGGGGATGACGCTGGGCGCGGTGAAGGAATAGGGAATGACGAATGCGGAGTGCGGAATGCGGAATGATCCAGGGCCCACTCCGCATTCCACATTAAGAAGTGTGGGGGGACTCCGCCTTTCCGGCTCGGTCCCCCCGGGAGTGACAACCACTCCAGCGACACTATCGTTCGACAGGGCCGCCGATTGTGCAGGCGCCCATCTGCATGGTTTCGTTTCCAACAACCTTCATGCCAGATCGCCCGGCGAATTTCCGCGCCGCGCCGCTCTGAAAAACCTGTTTCGACGCAGGTCGGAAGGCTGGCGCGCGGCGTCGCCTGGCGAATATCGTGCGCAACGGCGCCGGAAATGAGCCAGGGAGAATCCCCAATTGTGGATTCCCAATCCAGGATCGAAGCGGCCGCCTCTGAATCCCCGGTTTCGCATGCGAGGGGTTGCGGTTCGGCAGCCTCCAATTGACAATCCGCCATCGGCAACCGTCAAATCGCCTAACCCGGCATCGGGAAACCAAGTCCAGGAACTGGCCGCCCAATCTCCAGATGCTGATCGCTTCCCTTCTGACTCGACCCTTCCGCGCGGCTTGGCGCGCCCGAACCGACTTGACCTTGGCGACGGCGTCGGGGTTGGCGTTGGCGGCGGGATCTTCGACGCTGAACCTCGGCGGCGCCGGCGCCGCCTGCTCGCTCTGGCCCCTGGGATTCGTCGGCTTGGCGCCGTTCCTCTGGACGCTGCGGAAACGGGGGGGCGCCGGGGCGTTCCGGCTGGGCCTGTGGTTCGGGTTCGTTTTCTCCTATGCGACGATCTTCTGGCTGAATTCGATTTGGATCTTCAACTACTTCGCGCCGGTCGGCATCGCCCTGCTCGCCCTATACATGGCGCTGTGCCACGGGCTGTTCGGCTGGTGGGGCGCATGGCTTTGGCGCGCCAAGCCGAAGTGGGCCTTCGCGACCCTGCCGGCCCTCTGGATCTTCTTCGAGTGGTTCCGCACGCTGGGCCAGCTGGCGTTCCCGTGGGGCTTCCTGGCTCACACCCAGGCGGCGAACCTGCCCTACATTCAAATGGCGGACCTTGCGGGAACGCACATCGTTTCGTTCTGCCTGGCGGCGATCAATGTGCTGCTGGTGGACGCGATCGACGCCCTCAAGTATGGAGTCCCGCCTTCAGGCGGAACGAAAGGCCAATCCAACAAAGACCGCCTGAAGGCGGGACTCCATACTCCGGCGCGGTTGTTCTGGGCATCTCTCGCTTTGCTGGCGAGCTTTATCTTTGTCCCATATATCTACGGCGCCATTCAACTGAGACGCGATTGGAACGACGGGCCGGCGTTGCGGGTCGCCATCTCCCAACCCAACGTCGATCAGATCACCAAGCTCGTGTCCTATTCCAGCGACGACGAGGAACTGAGCCAGAGATTGCAGGACCAGATCGAAGCGCGGCAGATCGCCCAAGTGCGGGAGATGCATCGGGCCGCTCCGCGGACGCAGCTCTACGTCCTGCCCGAAACATCCTTCACCCAGGAGGATTTCCCCACGAACACGCGCTTGCGCGCGAAACTGGCCGCGCTGGCCGACGAAGTGGGCGCGTCCATCTTCTTCGGCGAGGACAACGAGGAATGGAGCGGCAAAGAGAAGCGCGATCTGATGTTCGTCTCCGCGTACATGGCGGCCCCCGGGCGCGGCGTGCTCGACACGGTCTACAACAAGATGCGCCTGGTGCCGTTCGGGGAAAGCCTTCCCTACTTTCGTTACATCCCGTATCTTCAGGATCAGATCCTGGGCATGGGCCTCTTCGATCGCGGGACGAGCTACACGCTTTTCCAGGCAGGCGGCCTGCGCTTCGGCTGCGGCATTTGTTTCGAGTCCGCCGCGCCGAGGCACATGGCTCGGTTCGTGCGGCGCGGAGCGCAGTTCCTGGCCGTCATCACCAACGACGCCTGGTACGTGCACCCGGAATGGACATGGGACATGCGCGGCCCGGCGCAGCACGATTCGCTGTCCACCTTCCGCGCCATTGAGAACCGGCGCTGGGTCGCCCGTTCGGCCAACACCGGAGTGTCGCGTTTGATCGACCCGGCCGGCCGCACGATCCGCCGCCTGGGGATCAATGAGACCGGGTATCTCGTCGCCGAACTGCACGGTCGCGATGGGCAAACGATCTACACGCGGTTTGGGGACTGGTTTGTTTTCGTGATGGCGCTCTTCGTGGGGTGGGCGGTCTTGTCCGCGCGCGGCCGCCGCGGCAAGCCATAGCTCAGCAAGGCGCGTGTTCCTCTCGTGAGAATCCTGCACACCAACTTCCATCGCGGCTGGGGCGGCCAGTCGAACCGCATCCTGATCGTCTGCCGGGGATTGGCGGCGAAGGGCCACGACGTCGCGTTGGCCGTTCCGCGCGGGAGCGTCCTGGCGGAACGGGCGCGCGCGGCGGGGATCGGCGTCTTCGACGACGTGCGTTTCGCGCGCGGATTGCGGCTCCGTTCCCTGATTCATGACATCCGCGCGTTGCGGGCGTTGGCGGCGGAGCGCCGGTTCGACATCGTGCACACCCACGGCTCGCAGGACTCGTGGGCGGCGGCGCTGGCGCTGCGGACCATGACGCCGCGCCCGATTGTCCTGCGCACCAAGCACAACATCTTCCCGATCCGCGACCACGGGTTCAACCGCTGGCTTTACGGGCGCGCGACGGATGGGATCGTCTGCATTTCGCGGGCGATCCTGGAGTATTGCGCCGCCAAGCCCTACTTGAGGCGCGAGAACCTGGCGCTCATCCACAGCGCCGTCGATTTCGAACGCTACGGCGCGACGCAGGACCGCTCGTTGCGCCAGGAACTCGGCGTGGGCGACCGCTTCGTGGCGGGGATCGTCGGGCGTCTGCGCGAGGAGAAGGGCCATCGCTACCTCTTCGACGCGCTGCCCGAAGTGGTCCGCCAGGCGCCGGATTTCACGCTGCTCGTCGTCGGCTCGGGGTCGCTGGAAGATGAGTTTAGGAAACAGGTTCAGGCGTTGGGAGTGGAGCGCCACGTCGTCTTCGCCGGCTTCCGCGAAGACGTGCCGCGCGTGCTGGCGGCGCTGGACCTGTTTGTCGCGCCGTCGATCAGCGAAGGGCTGGGCACGGCCATTCTCGAAGCCGCCGCGGCCGGCTTGCCGATCGTGGCGACGAATGTCGGCGGCATTCCCGACACCGTGCGCGACGGCGAGACCGGCCTCCTCGTTCCGCCCGCCGACCCGGCGGCGCTGGCCCAGGCGCTCTTGCGAATGTATCGCGACCGGCCTCTGGCGCAACGCCTCGGCGCCGCCGCCGCGGCCCACGTCCGCGCCGAGTTCTCCGAATCCACGCTGGTGGACAAGAACGATGCGCTTTACAGGCAGTGGCTCAAGAGGCGCCCAGGAGGGTCTCTTGTCGTCGTACTTGATTGACTTCTCCGTAAGGATGCGTTATATGCGATACAGCTGTTTGGCGTAGTCTGTTGTTTGCGGCGGATTCCCGCTGCCGAAGCGTCTTCTTCCCTGCAAAGGGGGTACGGCTCCGGTGCGCAGGCCTTCGGCTTCCAGCCCTTTGATTTCCGCCGTTCTCGCGCTTCCCGCTTCCTTCGGTTCCGCGGCAAACGTCCGAATCGCCACGGCCGCCCTGAAGCAGTTCGGGGACTCCAAGGCGGAGAGCCAAGCCTCTCTCCACTTCATCGCCAAACAGATCCCGGACTACGCCGCCGGTATGGCGTCAAGGGGGTCATGACCATGAACCGCAAGCGAATAGAGACAGTCCTGCTCCTCGCGTTGAGTCTTTTCGCGGTCGGGGCGAGTGCGCAAACGGTGACGCTGAACCGGCCGCTAGGGGATTTCGAGGGCGTTGGCCTCATCGGCGTTACGTCGGACGGCCAGACGGCGGTCTATCACGTGACCTATGCGGACCCCGAACTCGATCCCTGGTTTGCCAAAGAGTGGGTTTACACCGTCCCGGTCGGCGGCGGCGCGTCCAAGCAGGTGTTCACGGAAACAGGCGAGATTTTGGAAGCGCATGTTCTCACGCCCGACGGTTTCCTGGTGACGCGTCTGTCCTCACATGACGAGTGGGGAGGCACGTACCATTTGGACCGCTTGGTCAGCGTGAACCTGGCCACTGGGGCGTCCACGGATCTCAACAGCGGAGTGCCCGGCGAGGAGGACGACCTGAGCGACTGCTACGTAATGGAAGCAGATAGAGAAAACAACTTAGTCGTTGACACAACGGACCATTTGAAGGAGCGCCTTCGGATTCAGGCTGACGACTGCATCAACGACCTTGGCGATGTCTCCTTCGATTACGGCCTAATGGACCATGAGTGGATCAAACCTGACTGAGAGGAGCCAGGACGATGAACGGACCGAACTTCAAGGGAGAGCGCTCCATTGCGCTCTGCGCCCTCCTATTCCTGCTCTGGCCGCTCGTCGCGGTCTCCGCTACAACGTGGCATGTTGACGGGGGAGTAGTGGCGTCTGGCGACGGGCTTTCGTGGGAAACGGCAAAGAAGACCATTCAGGAAGCGGTGGACGCGGCTTTGGATGGCGATGAGATCTGGATCGCCGAGGGCGTCTATTCCGAACAGGTTAGCGTGGGAGCTGGACTCTTCCTATATGGCGGGTTTTCCAGGGGCGAGACCTCCGCGGGCGAGAGGGATTTGTCGATTCACCGGACCGTTCTGGATGGGACGGACGAAACGGCGGACGAGATGATCGGGGTGAGGGGCGATCTGGCGTTCGTGATTGATGGCATCGATATCCGATACGCTCCGGCAGTTGGGATTGGCGCGAGTCTGTGGGGAGACGGCTCAGGATGTTCCATTCGCAATTGCCGATTCACCGGCAACCGAGGAACGGCCGTAACGCTTTCCGCCCTTAGCTTCACGATGAATAATTGCGTTTTCGAGAATAACGCTGATGTCGCATTGAACCTTGATGAAGGATCGTTCACCATCGATCAATGCGTATTCACCGGAAACAAAGGAGGCTTTCGCGCAATCGCAGGGGGGGTGATCTCAAACTGTCTCATCGCGGGGAATTGCGGGGAGTCCTTTGGCGGCATCAGGTTTGAGGGATCCGTGTCCATCATTAACTGCACCATTTCCGGGAATTTCGCAACCTCGGGAAATTTCGACGCTACTGGCGGGATCAAATGCGCCACGCATTGGATGTGGATCTGGAGACCCTTCTCGCCGCCAGGCCCGTTATCGCCCGCTCCATTCCTCCTCCCGCCAGGAGAATGGATGCCGTGGCCGTCCCACGGAAACGTAGTGAATTGCATTTTGAGCGGCAATGGCCCGAACGGCATCTATTTTGACAGCCTTTCATCCCTGACGGCGCAGAATTGCCTGTTTTTCGAGAACGGTTATGCCGCGCAGAGCGACTACTACAACTTGCCCCACAATTCCCACTCGGATCACCACGATTACCTAGACGCCGCTTCGTTGAATAGCTCGCTGCCCGGCGCGGCGGGCAACCTCGACGGCGATCCGGCGTTCGCCAACGCGGCGGCGGGGGATTTCCACCTTACCGCCGGCTCGGCCGCCATCGACCGGGGAACGAGCGTGCCGCTCGCGTGGGACCTGAACGGCGCGCCGCAGCCGGTGGACATCCCCGGCGTCGGCGTCGATGGGCCGTTGGCGTACGACATCGGCGCGTGCGAATACCAGTTCCTCACGCCGATCGGGCCGCCTTCGCTTTCGAGCGAGCTCGACGCCGGCGACGGCGCGGTCGGCCTGGCGTGGACGGACGACAACGCCACGACGCCGTCGCAATTCCTGTCGTTCGCCTACGACGTGTATGCCGGGGAATTCGCCCCGCGCGGCTGGGCGGGGACGATCTGGTATCCGTTCGCCCCGCCGGCGCGTTCGGGCCCGATGAACGTGGCCGAGACCGGCGCCTACTTCGCCTGGATTTCCGACCAGTG
>JAPLSS010000070.1 GCA_026398515.1 Candidatus Sumerlaeota bacterium
ACGGCGCGTAAATCGTCTTGCCGTCTTTTGACAGGAAGGCGCGCGCGGTCACGTCCTCGATCAGGATGTCCACGTTCTCCGTACCTCCCTGGCCCGGGGTCTCCTCATCACGCGCGCCTTTCGGTTCTTCCGTCCAGGCCTCTCTCCGGCAACAATAATACTGCGCCAAGCCTTGCCGCCCGCTATTGTCTTGCCTCATGCTAGCTTTCCCGGGAAGACCTGTCAAAGGCTTGCAACCAAGGATCCCCAAACGTGGAGTCTCCTGCGACGTGTAATGCTATGTCAGTTCTCCGCGAGGGATTGAGTAATGTTACGAATTGCTGTTCTTCTTGTATGACTGGCGTCAGTGTGCATCGTTTTTGCCGAATCGCTTGCTCCCTTTCCGCGGCTGGCCCGTTAGGAGCGGTCGATCCGCGTGGGGTTGTGGTTTGGAATGTCCAATAATGAGATTCTCACCCCGGCGATGACCGACTGGATCGGCCAGCGCGCCTCGTTTCTGATCCTGAACGCGATGGTCAAAGGGCCGGACCCGTTTTTTGACTACGACGCCTGCGTCGCGCGCTTCAAGCAGCGCTATCCCGATCTGCCGGTCCTTTACTATGACTGGTTCCAGGCCTCCACACGCACGGGACGCACGGTTGTCCCCCCTCTCGCCGGATCACTCGCCCAGAGCCGTGGGTGGCAGGGGCATTGGATATGCATCCGGCGAACCGCACTGAATCCGAAACTTGGAGAGAAGCGACGGGGCGCTCCCTATGACAAACCTAGGAAGAGCGGATAAGACGGGAGGCATTAGTATTCACAAATTCAAGCGTTTCTCCAGATATAGCGAAGAAGCGCCCCGTCTTTTGTCTTATCCATCAGGCCTGCCGTCAACATCATGCCCATTGGAAGACTACGCCAAACAGGCTGGCGGGATCGTCCCGCAGACGGTCGTATACCGACGGCATATTCGCGAATGGGACAACCTCCTGGATGATCGGCCCAACCTGGATCGCGCCTTCGCTTGTCAGGCGGCACACTTGAAGCAAGTCATCCAGATCGAAATGCCCCGCGTGATGGATCGTCAACTCGCACGCTTGTCCGCAGTTGAACGTGTAATTCACCTCGTCCCGCCCGGCGATCATCACCAGGCGGCCCCGGCGCTTGAGAATCCCCTGCCCCGGTTTCGGCCCGAGCACGCGATCCAGGATCGGCGCGCCGGAATCCTCAAATACACAATCGTACGGTCCGCCTCCCTTGATGTTCGCCCAGTCCTCGTCCGGCGTCATTGTCTTGTGCGCGCCGAGCCCGGCGGCGGCTTCCAGGCGCCTCGCGTTGAGATCGCAGACCGTCACCACGGCGCCGGCCAGGCGAGCGGCCTGGGCGGTAAACTGGCCGACCGGTCCGGCGCCGATCACCAGCACGCGATCCCCGATTCGCACGTCCGCCCGCCGCACGTCATGCATGGCGACGCTGGCGACTCCGAAGAGCGCCGCATGCTTCGGGTCAACGGCGGGAGGAAGCTTGGCCAACAGCGAATCCTCCTTCGCCGGGGCGGCAAAGTACTGCCGGTGGTAACAGAAATTCCCGGTGTAGACAATGTCGCCTACGTTGTAGCCGCGAACGCATCCGGCGCCGATCTCCAGAATCTTCCCGACGTTCTGATATCCGCTGCGCCTCGGCCAGCGCCGGCCGCCGTAATTCCCCCCGCACAGAAAGTTTCTCTCCGTGCCGTTCGTCAACCCGGTGAAGAGCGACTGGCAGAGGACCGTGCCGGGCTGGCATACCGGCGTGGGCTCGTCTTGCAGAACCGCCTTGCCTTGCTCGACGAACATGATCCCCTTCATCGTTTCCGGCAGGGCCCGCTCTTTCGTGTACCGATCCGTCGGCGTTTTGACGAGTTGAAGGGATGGGATATACCCCTCCCTATCTACATAATGATGTCCGGGCTTGTGACAGCCTTCCGGCAGGGTCCCATTGGACACGGCGATGGTGAAATCGTCGGAATTCTTGCCTGTGCCGGGAAACCCGTCCGACCCGTGTTCATAGCCGGCGGGGACCATCCAGACGTCGCCTTCTTCCAGCACGAACTCCTCGCGCTGGCCTTGGGGATCGATCCAGTATCCGGAGCCTTTCCCGGCGAGGATCAGCCACGTCTCATCGTGGTCGTGGAAGTGCTTCTCGCACCGCGGAAGGCTGAACCCGCGTTTCATTCGTCCCTTGTGCAACGGCATTGCTCTCTCCCTTGTTTGGGTTGGGTTGACGCTGCGATCGTCAGTGCGGCTGCAACACAAAGCAATCCACGCCGACGTTGTACTCGGTCGACCGCGGGTCTTTGCCCACCAATTCCAAGACCAGCTCGTTCGCCCCGTCCTGCAACTCCACTTCGCCGAGATGGATCGGACCGCAATGCTCGACCTTCGGCGCATACCCGCTCACCGGTTCGCCGATCTTCCGGCCGTTGACGTAGGCCTGCACGTCCCCGTGATTGGCCGCCCGCATGAAATATCCGTAGATGGTGTAATGCCCTTTGGCCGGGGCGGGCAACTCCAGGCGAAGGCGTGCGTTCGGCCTCATGCCAATCCAATGCAAGTCGGCTCCGCCGCTCCATTCGTCCCCCCACTTGCCCGTATATCGCGCCTTGACGGTCCCCGAGGTTGCGCGCGCGATTGGCTTGAGGCCCTCCGCCTCGATGGCCCCATCGATTTTCCTTGGGGGAGGCGGCGTGTAGGGCAGACGGTCTTCGGCGGACAAAAGCGGCGGGAAGGAGGCGTGCGGCTCCGTCTGATACCAGTAGGCGACGCTGGAGTAGTCGACGTTGTATTTGCTCTCGCTCCCGTGTTCGATGGTGGCGCGGATGGATTTCCGGAAAGGCAAAGGGTCGTCGATATGCCAGCGATAGGCGAACACTCGGCCCATAGGCTCGTCGCGGATCAGACAGCCGTGGTCGGGGGCTGAGAACGTCCCGGTTTGGAAATACCAGCACGACTTGAAGTAGTCTTCCGTGCCGGTGCCGTGGATGCTCGGCTGGTCTTCGCCGTCCACCCAGAACATCTCGTCGCCTTCGAGGAAGCCGAAGCCCCCTCCCTGCAGGCTTTGCATGGAAAGGCTCACGCCGGCCAAACTGCCGCGCCCCTGCGCTTCCAGTATGGTGTAGTTCTTGTCGGGCGTGGCCGGGTTCTCCCGGCGCCATTGTGCGTGGAAATAGAGCGTGTCGGGAGGCAAACTCTTTTCCATCTCAACTTCGAAATTGTAGTAGAATGAGTTGATCGCCGCATCGCTGTCGTTGGTCAGGGTGATGCGGGCGGACTTGTGGAAGGGCATGACCCACGAGCAGTTGTAGCCGCCGCTGGTGATGCTGAGAGGCGTCGAGACATAATCGATCATCTGGCCGAATCCCGCGCCGAAGAAATCGCCGACCGGGACTTCGACGGACGGCGACGGTTCATCGTCCCAGTACATGCGCAGGATGGCCTGCCGCAGCACTGCCGTCCTGTTGGGCGCTCCGATGGCGCACCACATCCTTCGGATGACGCCCGTTCCCTGGACGTCCACCATCGTATCTGTCTCGCCGGGGCGAACGACGTGGAAATCGTGATTCCGGCCACTTTGGTCCCAGCTCCCCGGATGGATCATCTTGCCCGTTCGCGGCCGGGCCAGGCTGTTCAGCGAGTTCGCTGCGGGAGCCAGATCCTGCGCTCCCAGGAAATCCGGAATAGCGGTCAACCCGAGAAAAACGAGAGCGGCCATCACGTCGATTCGAGTGAATCTTGTCCGCGGCGCGTTCATCATCGTTGCGTTAGCGGCCCCCTTGCGTGCCTTCCAATGCGCTGATGTTGATGTAGCGGGCCTTGGATTCCCGGCGCTTCTCTTCGGCGAGGGGATGTCCCGGTTCAGCGAAAAATAGACAACCGGCCGTTTCTGTAAGTGAATGCGGGCGGTCGTTGCTTTAAGGTTAGGATGCGTTTTCAAAGGCATGGCAGGTCTTTCGTCCGATGAGGTCCAACTCGGGCGTGGCGCCCGATTGAACGGCCACGCCCGCCCATCGTCCGATGAGCCTGGCCGGGTTATCCCTTGGCCGGTTGCTCGCCAGCGGAGCCGGCCTCCGTTTCACCCGATGTCAACAATATACTCCGGCGGTTTGCGGGACGCAATCTGTATCCGTCGCTGCCTCTTCGGCCTCCGCTGGCGCGGCCTGGCGCCATCGGACTCACGCTGCTCTTAGTCGGGCGGTTCGTCGTGGCTGTCGCCGTGCGCAATACGCTGCCGCTTTTCCCCGCCGATGGTGAAAACGACCCCATCCTTGTCAAATCCCTGCGCGATCGGCTCCGTGACCATTGGCCAGGCCGCCTTCGTGGCGGCGTGGGATCGTGAGGCGCGGGAAAATGGATGGATTGCACCAACGCATGCGGCCCCGGGGGAGGCGCTTGACAATGCCAAAAACCGCAACGAAAATTGGTTTCGTCGGGCTGCTGCCGAGGGGCTCTGGCAGCGACGACAAGAATAAGGGCCCCGTGAACTATCACGATCCAATTCACCCTGGATACACGATGATGAAAAGGAGATGCGCCATTGTCGCCCTCCTCGCGCTGTCATTGACCACGATACGGGCCGGCCTCCAGTCTTTGTGGGCACAGACGGCTTCGCCCGACTTGCAGAAGGGCATCGCCGCCAGCCTCCAGCCGTACTTGGACAGTCACACGCTGGCCGGCGTGGTCGCCTTGACGGCCACCAAGGACAAGGTCCTGAGCCTGGAGGCGATCGGGTACGCCGATCTCGCGGCGAAAGAGCCGATGCGCCCCGACAGTCTTTTCTGGATCGCTTCCATGTTCAAGCCGATGACCGCAACGGCAATGATGATGCTTGTGGATGAGGGCAAGGTCCAGTTGAACGACGCGGTGGAGAAGTATCTGCCGGAGTTCGCCGGCCAGATGTTGGCGGTGCAGCAGGACCAGGATCACGCGATTCTGAAGAAGCCCGCGCACCCCATCATTGTGCGGGAGATCCTCAGCCACACCAGCGGCCTTCCTCCCCGGTCGCGGGTGGAGCGCAGAATCGACGCGTTGCCCTTGCAGGCGGCCGCCATCAGCTACGCTATGTCCCCCCTGGAGTTTGAGCCGGGGAGCAAGTTCAAATACTGCAACGCGGGAATCAACACCGCGGGCCGCATCATCGAAGTGGTCAGCGGCATGCCGTATGAGCGGTTCATGGACGAGCGACTGTTCATGCCGCTTGGCATGAATGACACGACCTTCCACCCCACCGAACAACAACTCGAGCGGCTGGCCAAATCCTACAAGATCAACGCCGACGGGACCGGCCTGGAGGAAACGGACATCAACCAGCTCACCTATCCGCTGGCCGGCCGTGATCGTCACCCATGTCCCGCCGGCGGCCTGTTTTCGACCGCGACGGACATCGCCGTTTTCTGCCGCATGATCCTGGCCAACGGAGTCTATGAGGGCAAACGCTACGTTTCCGAAGCGGCTGTGCGGCAAATGAGTTCCACGCAATTCGTGTCTGCCAATGCGAAGAATGAAATCGACTACGGCTTGGGTTGGTACACCACCAGCAAAGTCCACGATGACACGAAAACGGTCAGCCCGGGCCCCTTCGGCCACGGCGGCGCTTATGCCACCGACATGTGGATCGATCCGCAACAGCAACTCGTGACGGTCATCATGCCCCAGCGCGCCGAATTCGGCCCGCATGGGAAGATCCGCGCCGAATTCACCAAAGCGGCGATGGAGGCCTTTGCGAAGTAGCGGACAAGGGATGGATTGAACCGGCGCCTGCGGCCTATCGTTGGTCGGAATTTCGCGTTGCCCAAAAAGGGAAACCATGTCCACACGGCCCTTGATGCCGCTCGCGCTGTCGATCGCGGCGGTCATCGCCGCCGCGGGGAGCCCGGTCTTTGCACAGCACCCGGCCAATCGCGAATATGCGGCCCTTGCCCCAATGGCCGGCGCCAAACCGCTCGCGCCGCTTTTCGACCAGCCGCTGACGGACACCAGCGTCGCCGTTGGGCCCGGCGGGGTCTATTATCTTACGGGATCGGCCGGCGGTCGTGAGGGGGCGATTTTCAGCCCCACCATCACCCTCTGGCGATCGACGGGCATGAAGGAGTGGTCGAAGCTGTGCGAGATCACGCTCGATGGAACAAAAGGACGCTCGCCGGAGGTTCGCTATCTCAAGGGCGCCTTCTGGCTCACCTATGGTCGGGAGGGCGGCGGAACGGATCTGATCCGGTTCGACAGCTTGGACCTGAGCGCCAGTTCCTTCCGCTCGGCCCGCATCACCGCCGACGGGGAGGATCCCTCCCTCTTTCTCGACGATGACGGAGCGCTGTATTGGGTGATGGGCAAGGGTCAGGTCGCGCGTTTGAAGTCCGATCCGCTGGCGGGTCTGGACGAAACGCCGGCGCAGATCGAGATCACCCCGCAGGCCACGGAGCTCCAAAAGGACCCGAGCAAGACCGTCGGCGCGCGCGGCGCCTTCCTGGAAAAAATACGCGGCCGGTATTGCCTGTTCGCCGCCGACCGGCCTGTTCGCAAAGGGTTCGGCCGCATCGGCACGCCGGGCGGCGCGAACGACACCTACGTCGCGTCGTCGGGCAACCTGTACCGCAGTTACGGACGCCGCTACATCGGTTTTCCCCACGCCGGCCACAGTTCTCTGTTCCAGGACCGGGCCGGCCGGTGGTATGCTACAATGTTCGGCAATGACCGCACGGCGCCGTTCCGCACCAGCGCCGGGATGATGCCGCTGGAGGTTGTCGACACGGGCGAGGATCTGATTCTGAAGCCGGCATGGCCCGATGCGGCGACTCGGGGTCAGCAAGCAGAGCAACCCCGCACTCACGAATTCTCGAGGTAGACATGGCCATGGGAATCCTCCGGCATCGTCCATGGCGCCTACTGGCCACTCTCGCCCTTGCCCAATTGGTTTCCTGGTCGGCGCAGGCCGCGCCGATGGCCGGCGATGAAGCGGAGCATCAGGTGTGGCAGTTCAAACGTCCGATGGATTCCTGGACGGGCGGTCCGCTGAAACCGGGCCTTCGCTGGCCGGTGAGCAACGGCGCGATGGTCCTGACGGCCGACGCGCGGGGCAAGGCGTCGATCTCCAAGCATGAGTTGGACCTGCCGGCCGAATCGGACAACATCGTGCAACTCGAGGTGTCCACGCCCACGGCAATGACTTGCCGTTTGCTCTTTTCGACCGCGGCGTCGCCCCGTAACGACGCCGAGAAGACGATCGAGTTTGCACTGCAAGACGGCGGTGGCAGGCAGTTGTATAACCTCGATCTCAAGAATGTTGAAGCCTGGAAGGGCAACATCGCTGGATTGCGATTCGAGTTTCTGGGCGCCAAGCCGGGCGACGAGATCGCCGTTAGCGCCATCAAAGTCCTCGTGGGCGACAAGATCTCCAAACCACTGATATATACCGAATACCAAGCCGGCCCGAAAGTCGAGGTGAAGACCTTTCGCCTTGGCAGCCTGTTTGGCGACGGCATGGTGCTGCAACGCAACCTCAGGATTCCGGTCTGGGGCCGTGCCGAGGCTGGCGCAACGGTCGAAGTTTAATTCCTCGGCAGGAAGGTTTCCACCGTGGCCTCCGACGGTCGCTGGCAGGTTTTCATGGACGCGGCTGAAGCCGGCGGGCCATACGAAATGAAAGTCCATTGCGGCAGTCAGACGATCACCGTCCGCGACGTGCTGGTCGGCGACGTGTGGCTGTGTGGCGGGCAATCGAACATGGGCGGGGCGCCCGCCTGGATATTCTCGGCTTTCGTGGCCCCGCACGAATCCAATACGGCGCAGATCGCCGGGTCGTAGTATTTCGATTTCCGATTGTAGGCGATTTCAAGCACGCTCATGGCCCCCGCCGAACCGCCCATCAACGCGATCCGCTCGGGATCGGCCCCGTACTCCCCGGCATGCGACCGAATCCAGCGAATGGCGGATATGACGTCTTCACAGCAGATGTCCTTGGGATTGGGCAGTGCTTTGTTCTCTCCGCGATAGCCGATGGAAAGGAAGACGTAGCCGCATTGCGCCAATTCCATCCCCATCTCCAGTTTCTCCGTGCCTTTGCCCGAATCCATGGTGTCGCCGTT
>JAPLSS010000033.1 GCA_026398515.1 Candidatus Sumerlaeota bacterium
GGGCAACACGAGCACGCGATAACTCATGCCGTCGGGCAGGACAATGCGGCCGTCTTTCACCGCCATGCGCGTCAGGATGACCTCGGCGTTCACTCCATCATAGTCATAGCCCGCCGGCGGAGGCGGCGCGAGTTTGTCGCGCGCGGGAACGGCGTTCGGCGAGCCCTCGCCGACGAAGTACGCCAGGTCGCCGACGAACTGCCCCGCCTGCAACAGATACTGGCAGCGCGTCAGGTATTGCAGCCACGCCGGCGCCTGGTCCCACCACGTCAGCGTCCACTCGAAGTGGAAGCCGTGCGGCCCCATCGTCATGCCCGGCTTGCGGTCGAGCCACGGCTGGTGCGCGTAGCGATGGAAGATGAAGCGGTTGACTCCGCCGGTGTACATCAAATCGCCCAGCGCTTTCATGTTGTAGGGGTAGTTCTGCCACTTCCCCTGCTCAGCGGCGGCGGTGAACGACTCGGCGCCCACGAACTTCTTTCCATACGTGTGCGCGGCCGAGGCGGCGTACTTGCTGCGCGTGTTGTCGCCCGGCTTGCCCGCCCAGAACTCGCTCATCGGTATGTCGGCCTTGCCGCCGCAGGCCAGCACGTCGAACAGCCCGCTGCCATAGGGTTCGTCCGACAAGGTCATGCCGCGCTGGTGGCAGAGCTCGGCGAAGTAGCCGTAGTAGTTCTCCGCGAACAGGTCGGCGATCACCCGCCGCAGGTCCCAGAGAAAGCGTTCCGACGATTCCACGTTGTCCACAACGCGCCCCGTCATGACCGGCAGCCACGGCGACGGATCGTAGCCCTTGCGCTTCTGGAACTCCTCGCGAAACTTCGGCGTCCAGTTCTGCGAACCCACTTCGACCAACGTGTCGCGCGCCACGACGGCCTCGGGCGGGGCGGGCGCGGTTTCCGGCTTCGGGTCCTCCTGGCGCACATACGCCGCTTTCCCGCCGATGCCGCTCAGCCGGAATCCGTTGAGGAGTTCAATTTCGGCCAAGTTCATGCGGGCGCTCTTCGCGTCGGCCTTCGCGAAGCGCAGCCGGAAAAAGCGCGCCGTCACGGGGGCGAAATTCGATGAGCCGCGCGAGGCGTTCGACCCGGCGCCGGGAATCGTGAATTCGCCGGCCTTGCGGAACTCCTTGCCGTCGTCGGAGACCTCAATCTCTCCGCCCTGCGCGCCTTTGCCGCGTCCGGTCAGGACCGATACCGCGCGCGCCTCGAAGGGTTCGGAGAACTCCAACTGAATCCAGGGCGCGTCCTTCCCCTTAGGTTTGGGCAGCGAGGCGGTGGTGTCCGCTTTGCCGTCGATCAGGTTCTTCGCCTGGCACTTCGGATCGCTCGCCGTGATCGTCGGCGAAAAATCGGCCATCTTTCGCCCTTCGACCGGCGGCGTGGGGAAGGCGAGGACTTCGATGTCGCGATAGAAGTCGTTGTTCGTCTGCGGCTGGGGCAGAACGTCGGAGAAGCGTTTGGGGCCAGCGACCGAGGTCTCGCTCCAGACCACCATCTGCATCGCGTGCGCGGGCTGGACCCACGGGCCGCCGCTGCTCGACCACCCGGCGCAGTTGTGGACGCAGATTTCCAGGCCCTGGCGGTCGGCCTCCTCGATGGCGTGCTTGACCAAGGCGCGCCATTCCGGGCTCATGAACTTGACCGGCCCCGGCTCGATGCCGTCGGTCACGTTGAAGATCTCCGCGCCGCCCAAGCCCACGCGCTTCATCTCCTGGAGGTCCTTGGTAATCCCCTCACGCGTGATGTTGCCGTTCATCCAATGCCACCAGGTATGCGGCTTGGCCGAGTCGGGCGGCTGGACGAAGGTCCGCGCCAGATCGTCCGCCGTCGGCGCGTCATTCCGGGCCGTGAAGGCGGGATGCGCTCCTCCTGCCAGCGCCGCCGCCAGAAAAGCCATGGTTGCCAGAAGCCGGGCCAGTCCGATCATCGTTCGCTTCTCCCTTCAAGTTTTAGACCGCGCAACGATTAGACCGCGCCGCGACGTTCATTGGCGATGAAAAAACAGCGGCGACGGCCCAATAGTCCGGGCGCGGCAACGGATGCTCTGCCGAATTATCGCGTTGACAACTTATGGCCGTTTGTGAGAGAAGAATCATGTTGTATCGGCTATTCATGGATTGTCACGAATCCACCCCGTCGGCGGCAAGGAGGCGAGGGATGGCTCGAATCGCTCGCGAGGGGGTTCCCGGCCCG
>JAPLSS010000312.1 GCA_026398515.1 Candidatus Sumerlaeota bacterium
CATCGAAGCCATCGAACGCGCCACGGATGTCCTGCTGGACGGAGGGGTGGTGGCGCTGCCGACGGATACGGTCTACGGGCTGGCGGCCGACGCCTCGCGCGGCGAGTCGGTGCGCAAACTGTTCCAGATCAAAAGCCGCCCGCGCGAGAAGCACATCCCCCTGCTCGTTCACTCCCCGCGCTTGATCAAGATGATCGCCAGCGAACTGCCCGCGGAGGTCTAGGCGCTGCTCGAACGCTTCTGGCCGGGGGCGCTGACGGTTGTGTTCAAAAAATATCCCGGGTCGTTCCAAGGCCCGGCCCCCGGCGAGACCATCGGCGTGCGCATCCCCAACGACCGCGTGGCCCTGGCCGTGCTGGCGATGATCGCCCGCCCGTTGGCGGTCACCAGCGCCAACATCGGCGGGGGCGAGCCGGCCCGCGACGCCGACGCCGTCGAGCGCCAGTTTGGCGACCGGGTCGATCTGCTGCTGGACGCCGGGCCGCTCGGCGGCGGTCCGGTCTCCACCGTGCTCGACGTCTCCAGCCGCCCGTTCCGTATCCTGCGCGACGGCGCGGTGGCCCGCGCGGACCTGGCTTCCGTCCTAGGCGAGCTGCTTCAAGGATAGCGCCGCGGCGGGGAACTCAATGAGAGAAACTGATGCCGCGTGGCCGCACGGAACGTGTAAAGCGCAACCAGAACGATCTCGAACTACGCGCGACCGACCGGCGGGCGGGTGTGCGGGAAGTCGTCCCTCTCCCCCATCAGCCAGCGGATGAACGCGCGCTCCCTCGGCTGGCCGAAGCGCGCCTTGTCGAAGAAGCGCCCCTTGCAGATCTCGGGGGCGTCGCGCAGGGCGCCGATGACCTTGTCGGTCGCATAGCCGAAACACCCCTGGCGCACCGCCAGCCGCAGCGGGTCGGGTTCGCCGCCGAGCTGCTTGTCGATCCACAGAAACAGCCGATGCTGCATGTCGCGGACGCGGTCGGGGTGTTGCCCGATGAGGTTCCTCTCCTGGTTGGGGTCGTCGTTGATGTTGTTCAACTCCCATCGCGGCACGTGATCCCAGAAACCCGGCTCGATGCAGTGCATCAGCGCCCAGCCGTCGTCGTCGAGCAGCATGCGCTGGGCCACGCCCATGGCCGTGGTCGTCACGGTGAAGTCGCGCAGTTTGTCCTTCTCGCCGCGCAGGATCGGCGTCAGGTCCTTGCCCGAAAGGCCGCGGGGGACCGGCAGGCCGCCGAGCGAGAACACGGTCGGCAGGCAATCGGTCAGGTCCACCAGCGCGCGGCTGCGCACACCGGCGGGGATGCGGCCGGGATACTTGATCAGGAGCGGCACGTGGGCGATGTGCCAGTAGGCGTTCCAATGATCGACGAACCCGCGCGTGGCGAAGCTTTCGCCGTGGTCGCTGAAGACGAGGACCAGGGCGTCGCCGGCGATGCCCAACTCCTCCAGGCAGTCGAGAATGCGGCCGACGTGATCGTCCATGTAACGGATGGAGGCGTCGTAATGCGCCATGGCCTTTTCCACGGCGCAGTCGGGATCGTCGGGGAAGGTCCGTTTCATGTGCTCGCGGTAAATATATCGCAAGTGGGGATTGGCGTCGCGTTCGCGAAGATCGGGGACCCGGGAGCGATAGTTGTCGGGCTTGAACTTGCCGATGTGCGTGGCCGAACTCCGCGTATAGGGATCGTGCGGGTCCCACATGTGAGGCATGAGGATGAAGTCTTCCTTATGGTGGACCTTGAGCCACGCGATCGCCTCGTCGGCCACGGATTCCGCCGTCCCGCCGACTCGGATAAGGTCGCCCCAGCCGCGCAGGAACCACGGCGCCGACAGTTCCCACACCTGCCGGTCGACGAGCGCGGTGCGGAGATGATGCTTGAACCGCGCGATTTCCATGAAAAACGGCAGATTGGGCGGCAGGACCGAGCGGCTCTGGTGGAAGTTGACGATGCCGTTGCGCGTGCCATTCCATCCAGTCAGGAATCCGGTGAACGCCTGCTGCGTCGGCACGTCGGCCGCGACGCAGCGCTCGAACAACGCGCCCTCCGAGGCGAGTTTGTCCAGCCGCGGCGAAGTGGGATACGGGTGCCCATAGCACCCCAAATGGTCGGGGCGAAGGGTGTCGAGATAGAACAGAACGCACTTCATAGCGGAACGGCTCCTTGGATTGTCATTTCGGAAGTCTCGCGACGCGTTCTGACGTCCCGGAGGGATGAGACCACCGTTGCCCCGGACGTGAGTCCGGCGACTGGCGTAGTGTTTCATGTTCAACGAGGAATGGTCAAGACGGCATGGTTTTCGATTGATCCAGGACTTGACCACTCTATTGCTCTTGGCTGTACTCCAGGGAGCGAGTCAGGATGACTGAAGGGATGAAAATGAGTGTAGGGAGGGATGGTGGAAAATGAAAAACTCGTCAGTTTTTTGGGCATCGATTGCGCGCAAGGCCGTTCGGTCGTGCGCGATCCTGGCGGTGGCGCTCGTGGCGGGGCGCGTATCCCATGCGGCGGCGCGAAACGAGAAAACCGAAGTCCCGCCGCCCGTGCGCGAGACGACTGTGGCCGGCGTCACCGCCCGGCTGGAAACCGACGATCCCTTTCACATCGTTCGGCCCGGCGAGGAAGCCAAAGCGCGCTTCGTCGTCGAGAACGCCCGGGGCGCCCCGGCGAAGGCGCGCCTGGAGTTCGAGGCGGAGTCCTTCGACGGGAGCAAGACATCCGGTCAAGCCGAACTCCAGATCGCGGCGAAGGGCGCCGGCGAGTGGGCCTTCTCCAAAGAGACTTTGGGCGCGCTCGGTCACAGAACAATCCGTTTCCGCCTGAGCGTCGGCGACGAGGCCTCTTCCATGGTGGAATGCAGTCTCGTGTATCTCACCCCGACGGGACGGGCCGCCGATCGTGGTCCGGGGATGCTGTTCGGCCTGGCGTTCGGCGCGACGCCGGACAACTTCACCGAGGAGTCTGCTCTCGTGGCGGACTTACTGGGGCTCGACGTGGTCCGGCTGCATTTCCGCTGGGACGAGATCGAACCCGCGCCCAACCAATGGCAGTGGGATCGAGTCGACAAGACGCTCGGCCAGTACGCGGCGCATGGAATCAAGGCGGAAGTCCTCTTCAGCGGCACGGCCGAGTGGGCGGCCAAGCCGAGCGGGCGCGCGCAGAAGGGGCGTCCGCGGAGCGCGAAGCCCGGCGCCCAGCCGCCCGATCCCCAGGCGTGGGAGACATTCGTCGGCGCCTTCGCCGCCCACTGCCAGGGGCGGGTCTCCTACTATGAGATCTGGAATGAACCCGACATCGGCTCCTGGGGCGGCACGGCCGAGGAATACGTGGATCTCTTGCAGCGCGCCTCGCGGGCGATTCGCGCCGCCGATCCCAAAGCGGCGGTCCTGACCGGCGGGTTCGTCGGCGGCGGCGAGAACGAGAAGCGCAAGATGGAGCTCGTGGAACGCGCGCTGAGCGAAGGGCGCGATTCCTTCGACATGATCGCCTATCACCGCCACGGCTCGTTCAAGGCGTTCGCCAAGGACGTCGAGGAATACCTCTTGCCTCTGCGCGAACGCACGGGCAACGCGGCCAAGCCGATCTACTTCACCGAGACCGCGATGGACGCCAAGGAAGGGCTTCGGTTCCAGGCCGAAACGCTCGTCAAGAAGATCGCCTATTCGGCGTCCATCGGCGCCGCGGCCCACACGTGGTTCGACCTGCATGACGTGTCCAACGACCCGACGAACACGCACTTCTGCTTCGGCCTGCTGACGCACGACGGGCAGCCGAAGCCGGACTTCGCCGCCTACAACACGCTGACGGGCCAGCTGCGCGGAATGACCGCCGAGCCCCGCCCGGCCACGGCGGCCGACGTCTGGGCGCTCCCGTTTCGCCGCGGCCAGGACTGGGTCGCGGTCTGCTGGCGCGAAGCCGAGAACGGACCCGCGGAATTGCGCGTGGAGACCGACGCCCAGAGCGCCGAAGTGGTCGATCTGATGGGCGTCGCGCGCCCCCTGCCGCTCTCGGCCGGCGCGACGGCGATCCCGCTGTCGGCCGCGCCGGTCTATGCGCGGTTCACCGGCGCCAGCCGTCTCGCGGTGAAATAGACATGGGGCCGGTTGCGTTCGCTCAGCCGACTGCCGAGGAGTCTATCGGAATAAGAGTAGCGCCGGCTGTCCAGCCGGTATTCATATTCTTCCTCTGTCAACTTGTTCATTGCGAAGAAGGTCGAATCAAAAACAACGCGTCCAGGGCGGGCACGGCGACGGCGTCCCCGGCCGGCGCGCCGTTGTTGCAGGCCATGGCCTCGGCGATGGAACGCTGCGTGTCCTCGTCGGGTTTCCCAGGGCCAAATCCGGGTCGGTTGCCGCCGGCGCCGGGCGTGTTGGGCTGCGCCTGGATGCGGCGAAGCCCGGCCAGTTGCGGAAAAATCTCTTTCAGATGGAACACATAGGGATCAAGCGATGGGTTGACCAGGACGACGCCATGGTCGAACTCGCGGGCCAAGGCGTCGGTTCCCGAATGAACCGCGAAGTTGCGGATCTTGAACGCCCCCTGCTCCTCGATCTCGATGGTGAGCGAGACCGGCTTGCCGCCCTCCCCCGCCTTGCGGAAAAAGAAGGAAAGCGGGCAATACCCCTGCGTCCCGGCGTAGCCGAAGAGATCCGTATACATATCGTTGAACCGCTTGTTCTTTTCATACGGGGGCAGGCCTTCCGCGTGGACGCGGACTTGGCGCGGGACCCGGTCGGCCTTGTCGAACCCGATGAGCGGATCGACGGCCTGGGCTTCGAAGCGCATGGTCAGATCGCCCGGCGGCGGAGTCAGGGCGTCCAGGGTCAGGCGCATCGGCTCGCGCTTGTTCGAACTGGCGCCCGCGACGAACATCTCCCCCGCCTCATTTACGGTCGGGGCGCAGTTTTCGGTCCGGAACCGGCGAACGAAATCCGCGCGCATCGGAGCGCCCGCGCCGTTGAGGAGATCGGGAGTCTTCGCGGCAAGACGAAGAAGAGGCGCGCTCGGACGCCCCAGCCAGTCCAATTGGTTCTCCACCCCTTTCCCGATCTCCGGCATGCGATAGGAATCCCCGATGTAGGGCGAAGTGACTGAGGCTTCGAGGCAGCAGGCGGTCCCCACGGCCAGCCGCTTCATCTTGGATTCCTGTTTGCGATCGTCGGCGTTCATCAGTTTGAGAACCACGTACCGGAAATCGTGGGCGCGCCCTCCGTATTCCCTCCAATAGGTATGCACGTTGATGGCGCTGGAGAAGGCGCGGAAGGCGTCGTTGTGGCCGATCAGGCCCTCCGACTCGATGCCGTCGAAGACGCCGACCGCGCGCTGATTGAGTTCGCCGTGGCCGTCGGCGGTGAGGAGCAGGCCGTCGCCGAGCGCCTGGCGCAACGTCGTGTCGAAATGCCATTCGCCCTCCCGCCACACGTTGACGCCGCCAACGATGCCATCGTCCGCCTGGCCGTCGTTGTCCGTGTCCCATCCCGGGAAGCGCACGCTCCAGTAATGAACGTCGAAGGCGATGCCATTGAGGTCCTTCAGCGGCCCCGTCGGGCGGAACCACTCGGCGATTTCGGCGGCGAACACGTCGGCGGCGCCGCGGCCGTTCTTGTCCTTGGGGGCGAGCGACGACATGTTGTAGAACCACATCGGTTTTCCGCCCCACACCCCGGCGGCCAGCGGCGCGACGTAGGCGGCGCCCTTCTGGAACCGCATCGGTTTGGAGCAATACTGGCCGCGTTCGACGGCGACGGTCTTCGCCTTCGCGTCCACGGCGGTCAGCCGCGCGTACTCCGACTCGTACCACAGCCGCTCGCCTTGGGCGTTGAGCCACACGATGCAGAGGTCCTGGGGAAAGAAGTCGCCGAGCTCGCCGGTCTCCTTGCGGATGCGATAGCCGTTGACCTTGAACGGCGCGGCGTCCTCGACGTGGAGAACCGTGTCCGTTTCCTTCACGTCCGCGGCCAGGAGCGCGCCGGGCTGATAGACCCAATGGCCGGGGAAGTAGCGCTGATGCGCGTCGGCGTAGTCGTGCGTTTGGCGCGCCTCGCCGTTGAGGTGCAGGAGCATGAGGACGCTCGGGTGGCTTTCGGCAAAACGGTTGGCCCATTGCGCGATCTCCGGATGCAATCCGGGCAGCTCGTCGGAGACGTATTTCTTGATCACCCCGTGCGCCGGCAGCAGCGACTGCTCCCAGGTTTTATAGCTGGCGTGGATGGGCTTGACCATGTCCTCGCGAAAGACGAAGAACGTCGGCAGGCCCTTGGTGAACACATCCTTGCCGTCGAGGTCTTTGCACGGTTGAGCCGGCGCGGAACATGCCACGCCGACGAAGAGCAGAGGCATGGCAAAGAGATGGAATCGTTTGATCATAGGGAAACACTCCAGAGGAGCGGAGAAAGGATTGGCCGCAAGGAACGCATAGAACACAGAGAACCACTCGGCCTATTCTTCGTCTTCGTCGCCCGCCTTCGCCTTGGCCTTCTTGCCGCCTTTGGCAGCCGCCGCCTTGCCGGCCTTCCTTTCGGCCTTGCCTTCGTTGCCGGCGCTCCCCTTCTTGCCGGCGGCTCCTGTGCGCGCGGGCGCCGCATAGGGACCCGTGCCTTCCGCCGCCCATGTGATGTCCGCCTGGACCGCCGGTTCGTCCCAATGCGGCTCGTGATGCTTCTGGCAGTAGTCCGCCAGGTCCTTGGCCAGCGCACGGATCGTCTCGCGGTATTTGGCGTCGGCGAAGGCGTTGCGCATCTCGAAGGGGTCTTTTTCGAGGTCATAGAACTCCGGGGCCGCGGTCGGCGAGAAGATCAACTTGTATCGAGAGGTGAAAGCGGCCACCCAGCCGCCGATGCGAACGAAAACCATGTCCTTCCAGCCCTCGGGCGCCTTCCCGTTGAGGAGCAGCGCCGAGGCGTCGCGCCCTTCGTCGTTGGGGTCCTTGGGAGCGCCCATCAGCGAGAGGATGGTGGGTTTGAAGTCCATGCCGGTGAGCGCCTGGTGAACGACGGTCCCCGGCTTGATGCGGCCCGGGTCGTACATCACGAAAGGAATTCGCGCCGAGCCTTCCAACGGAATGCCCTTGTTGTAGCGGTCGTGCTCGCCGCCCATGTCGCCGTGGTCGGAGGTGAAGACGATGATTGTCTTGTCGATCAACCCGTTGGCGCGCAACGCGCCCAGGATCTTGCCGACGTTGTCATCGATGCACTTGACCATGCCGAAATACTTGTGCATGTCGTGGCCCGTGAAGCCCATCGGCTCGTCCTTGCCGGAGGACTTCGGCCACATCAGGTTCAGCGAGTCGAACATCGTGTCGTAGGGCGGGCGCACGGTGTTGGGCCCGTGCGGGTCGGGGAAACTGACCATATAGCAGAACGGCCCGTTCTTGTGCGCCTGGATGAACTCCACGGTCCGGTCGGCCAGGAAGTCGGTGGTGAAGGACTTCTCGTCCGCGCCGGCCACGCTGTAGGTTGGGTTTCCCTTGGCGTCCACGGCCTTGACGCACGGCCCTTCCGGCGTGTCCTCCAAGACCTTGTAGTGGCCGCGGTTGAACATGTAGCGGTTGTCCTCGAAGCCGAACTTGCGCGCGGGGCCGAACCCCGGCTTCGACGGCCCGTCGAGGTGCCATTTGCCCGCGTAGCCGGTCGCGTAGCCGCCGCGGCGCAAGACCTCGGCAAAGGTGACAATGTCGTCGCGCATCGGCAGGTTGTTGCTGATGGCGCCCGTGTTCTGCGGATAGCGGCCCGACACGAACCCCGCGCGCGACGGAGTGCACACGGGCGAGGCGGCGTAGAACCGGTCGCAGATCGCGCCGTTCTTCGCCAGCCAGTCGATGTTGGGCGTCTCGACGGCCAATCCCGGCCCCCAGACAAACGCCTGGTCCGGCGGCAGCAGCGCGCGATAGCACCCCAGCGTGCGGAAGTTGTGCTCATCGGTGTGCATGATGAGCAGGTTGGGCCGCTCCGGCGCCGGGGCCGAAAATCCCCGTGCGGCCCAGGCGGCTGCTGCCCCCGCGCCGATGGATTGGACGAATTTGCGTCGGCTGATTGTATTCACGTCTGAACATCTCCTTTTGCGCAGTCTGGCGGCAAGCGAGAGGCGAACTCCGTCGTCTCGTCTTGCGCGCTATCTCCCCAACCGAATGGCGGTGAATGAATAGCCCGGCAGTTCGATGACCGGATGGCCAGGGTCCCAAGCCCCATCCACCATCCTCGTCGCGACGCGCTCCGGCTCCTGCGGCGTATTGTGATCCGTCAGGTCCGCCGCGCGAATGCGCGCAACTTCCGTTCGCACAGGCGCGAATCCCGCTACATCCAACGACACCGTCGCGGCCGCCTTGTCAGTGTTGACCAGATAGATCGTCAGCGTCTTCCCCTCGCGATCCTTTTTCGCCGTCGCATCGACCGTCGGCTCGCTGCTCTCGGCTTGAACGACCAACGGCAGCCACTCGTCTCCAAACATGCGGTCCACATAATAGGACGGCTGGAAGAAGACCTGCGACGGCGTGTAGTGGATGCGGCCCTGGTCCCAGAAGAGGTTCATCTCCCAAGCCTGAAACGTGTTCGCGACGCCGGCGCGCTCCAGGCACGGCGGCATCCGGTTCATCGTGTTCAGATTGTGCGCGTGGGCCAGGCCGCGCTCCCAGTCATAGCGATCGCCGTTTTCCTCCATGGGCCAGAGCCGAAGGTTGAAACCGGGAAGCGCCTTGGCGATAGCGTCATTCAGGGGCAGGCCAATGTGGGCGGGCAAGCCCCGGTCGGCGTGGTCGAGGGCGGATAGATAGTGCGAGTCGAGAACGAACTTCGCTTCCTGTCCCTGCTCGCGCGCCCACCGCGCCATCTCGATCATGTTGGCAAGAAAAAGAGCCGCTCCGCCCGCCGCCCCTTTGTCTGAGTCTTCCGCGGAGAGCCATCGGCCGACGTTGCAGGAAAGGACGACGTCGACGTCGCGGCTCTTGGACCAAATCGCCGCGCCCAGCGCCTCGACACGCTTCACGTATTCCGCGTTCGGCGTTTGTTCGTTGCCGATCTGGATGGCCTTGAGGAAATACGGCCGGGGATGGCCGTTGGCGATTCGGCGCGCGCCCCATTCCGTCTCCGCGCCCCCCAGGCAGTACTCCACCAGGTCGGCCATGTCCTGCTCGGTCTCATCGATGCGCAAGCCGAACAGAGGGTAGATGCCGGCAGCCTCGCAGAAATCCATGAACTCGAACACGGAGAACCCGTGCGAGGAGTACGGATCGAAGAAGCCATGATAGGGTTGCCGCTCGTCGCGCGGGCCGATCATCTGCTTCCACTTGTAGCGTTGCGCGCCTTCGATGCACTTGTTCACCATCGAGCCGTTGTAGCGCATGGTCTTTACGCCCATGCCGATCATCGCCTCGGCCAGGTCCTTGCGCACGGGCAGACCGTCGAAGCGGCCCCACTCGCCGGCTTGAAGAAACGCGAAGTCGACGGTGATCTCGCCCGGCTGTTTGAGCGTCAGGGCGAAGCGGCCGCGCGGGTCCGAGGCCTTCGGCGTCAGCGTGAACGCCAGGCGCTGGTATTCGCCGGGTCGGGCATCCAGCGAGAGGGCCTGTTCGGCCAACGCCTCGCCTCCCTCGCCGCGCAACGAAACGAAAACCTGCCGGGCCGTGTCGCTCTGGATGCGCAGAATCCCTTCGTAGGGCTTGCCGCCCACGAGGTTGATGCCCCAGCGAAACAGGCCGGCGTTATCGATGCCCAGTTCGCCCAAACCGGACCGGAAGGCGATCCGCTGCGCCTGCCGGCCGGTGAAAGCGCCCTGCCGCACGAGCTGGAGCGATCCGGCGGCCGAGCCGCTCCGGACCTTGCGCCAATGGCGGCTGACCTGCTCGTCGCCGGTCGCCAGCGCCACGAGTTTTTCGCCCAGATCGCCGGGCAATTCCTCGGGGAGGATCACGCCGCCCCGAAAAACCAGACCCCCGACCTTCGTCTCATCGGCCGAGCGCTCCGCGTCGCTCGGGCGGTCGACCGGGTTGTCCGAATGATAGAGACGGACAGCCCGGGCGAACTGGGCGAGCGCGGGGCGCCCCGTCTCGTCGATCAGCGTCCATACCGCCAACCGGTCCTTGCCGGTCAGTCCCAGGAGATCCGACGGATCCACGTGCTCCTCGAAACACTCGCCGTGAATCAACTGGCTGTACAGCCCGCCATAGAGTTGGTGATTCACGTCCTCGATGTTCGCGCCGACGAGGCTTTGCTCCCGTTCCACCAGGACGTTCTCCGCATCGACGCGGACCACCGCCCCGCCTCCCTCGGCCCAGCCTGCGGCTCCCACCATCAACGCCAGCCATCCACCCGCGCTCCAGGACGCGCCCCCGATTCCCCACGCGAATGCCATCGTCATCTCCTCCCTAATTAAGTTCGTAGCGACGCCTTCAGGCGCTTCGCGGCAACGACTGAAGCCGTCACTACGAACTTAAGACGCCGCGTTTTCTTCGCACAGGCGGATAGCCCGCCGCACCCATTCCTTGAACTTCGGCAGATCGTTCTCCACCGTCTGGACTTCCTGCAGAACGATGAAGCGGTTGAT
>JAPLSS010000814.1 GCA_026398515.1 Candidatus Sumerlaeota bacterium
GCCGACGACCTGCGCGCCTGCGGCCTGGGCGACCGCGCGCCGGCGGCGGGCGAGGTCTGGCTGCCGCCGGGCGGGGTGGATCTGGAGGAGATCGAGAAGCAGTACGTGGTGGCCGCGCTGCGCCGCGCGAACTGGCGGCAGAAAGAGGCGGCCCGCCTGCTCAATATCTCGGTCGACCGCATGAACGCGCGGGTCAAGAAGTTCGGGCTGCGCCATCCGTCGTGGAGAACGAATAAGTAGGCCGCGCCGTTTTGGAATTCAGGGGAATGGAGGGAACGCCCTCCGCAATGGGCGTGTTCGCCGCTCGCGCCGGCTGGAACGCCGGCGCCACTATTTCCTTGTCTGACGCGGCGTCGAACCTATAATCCACGCTCTGGTCTTTCCGTTATTCCGCAGCGAGGAGAGGGTCGGAGTGAAAGCGTTTCGATTCGCAATGCTGGCCGCCGGGGCGTTGTTGTGCGCGGGATGCATCCGCTCGAAGGCGGTGATCACCAGCGATCCGTCGGAGGCGATGGTGTGGTGGAACGACACCTATCGCGGACGGACGCCCATCGAGATTCCGTTCATCTGGTATTGGAAGTACAAGGTCGACATCGAGAAGGAAGGCTACGAACATCAAACGCACACGGAATTCCTGCGCACGCGGCCCTGGCTGATTGAGCCGCTGCAGTTCCTCGCCGAGGCGCTGCCATTCCGCATCAGCGACACCCGCGAACTGCACTACACGCTGAAGAAAAAAGAGACGCCGTGAGCGGCCGCTGGGTTGCCGATCGCCGAGGGAACCCCCAACGAAGCGCGAAGACCCGTTCCCGGAGCGCCGCCATCCCTTTCGCCTCCAGCGTCAGGAGGCGCCGTGGGCCGCCCGCGCTCTCAGGAATTCCCGCCATCCAGCGCTCGCCCCAATGCCGCTTGCTTAAGGCGCCTTCAGGCGAAACGCCCGGCAGCTGCGGCGAAGGGAAGCGAGGAGTTGGCGTCTCCACCTATCGCCGCGAAAGGAAGGTTCCATGGCCAAAGTCGTGATCATTGGCGCGGGAAGCCGCAATTTCTGCAAGCGGCTGTGCCACGACATCGTCAGTTTCCCCGAGATGTCGGACTGGAGGCTCACCCTGGTCGACATCGACCGGGAGCGCCTGGGCTACATGCACGCCATCATCCGGCGCGTCGTCGAGGCGGTCGGCGCCAAGGCCCAGGTGGAATCGACGATCAACCGGCGCAAGGCGCTCGACGGCGCCGACTACGTGATCACCACGTTCCGCGCCGGCGCGGGCGACGTCGAATGGTATGACTCGCAACTCGCCTTCAAGAAACACGGAGTGCGCCAGACGGTGACCGACACGTGCAGCCTGGGCGCCGTGTTCCGCGTCTGCCGCACGATTCCCATCCTCGAAGCCATCGCCAAGGACGTCGAAGAACTCTGCCCCGAGGCGCAATGGCTCAACTACACGAACCCGATGGCGATGAACGTCTGGGCGACGTATCTGGTCAGCCCGGTCAAGATCATCGGCTTGTGTCACAGCGTGCAAGGCACGTCCAAGCGGCTGGCCGACTATATCGGCGCGCCGTACGAGGAGATTTCGTTCAAGACCGCCGGGATCAACCACATGGCGTGGTTCCTCGAATTCAAGCGCAACGGGCGCGACGCCTACCCGCAACTGCGCGAAGCGATGAGGCGCCCGAGCGTGTTCAAACGCGACCCCGTGCGGTTCGAGATCCTGAGGCACTTCGGCTGCTTCGTGACGGAGTCCTCCGGCCACATGGCGGAATACGTCCCCTACTTCCTCAACCACGATGACTTAGTGGAGAAGTACGGGCTTCGCGTCCGCACGCCCGAGCGCATGCGCCAGTTCGCCAAGGGCCTGCGGCGGAAGTACGAGTTGGTCAAGGCCGAGGCCACGGGCGAACTGGAGATTCCCCTGGAGCGCTCGCACGAATACGGCGCCTACATCATTCAGTCGCTGCACACGGGCGTGGAGCGGTGCGTGTACGGCACGGTGAGGAACACGGGGCTGATCACGAATCTGCCCGAGGGTTGCGCGGTCGAGGTCCCGTGCCTCGTCAACAAGAACGGCCTTCAGCCGTGCCACGTCGGGGAACTGCCGCCGCAATTGGCCGCGCTGAACCGCCAGTGCGTCAGCGTGCAGGAATTGGCCGTGCGCGGCGTGGTCGAGCGCAACCGCGACCACCTCTGCCAGGCGCTGATGATGGACCCGAACACGTCGTGGCGCGTGAAACTGGCCGACGTGCGCAAACTCGTCGACAAGCGGCTGTCGTACAACAAGGAGTATTATCCGAAGGGGTTGTGAACAAGAGGGCGCAGGATCAAACGGTCAGCCGATGATACGAACTCTTCGAGCCACATCCATCTTGACGACGCTGACTTCCGGGCGCACTCGCCCATTTCTTGCTCTTTGCGAGGACCCCTCTGGCAGCCCTATCGAAGTCGTTCTCAAGGTTCGCTCGTCCATGGAAAGCGGCTGTTTGGGCCTTATGTGCGAAGTCCTTGCCGCCCTTCTGGCCCAGGATCTTGGAATTCCCGTTCCCGAGCCGTTCCTCGTCCATCTGGAAAGCGATCTGCACCTTTGTGCGCCCGATCCGGACACTGCCCAACGCCTGAAGGACAGCGCGGGCCTCAACTACGGGTCGCGGTTCCTCGGTCCCGGATTCTCCGAATGGCCCCGAGGGCGATCCGTGCCGCGTTCGCTTCTTTCAACAGCCGCGGACATTTTCGCATTTGACGTTCTCGTCCAGAACCCCGATCGCCGGCCGGAAAAGCCCAATTGCCTGCACAAGAGCGACCAGCTGTTCGCCTTAGACCACGAACTGGCATTCTCCTTTCTCCATGCTATAGGCCCCGCACAGCTACCTTGGAAAGCGGAAGGTCTTGAGTATACGCGGCGCCATGTTTTCTATGATCCCTTGAAAGGCAGAGCGATTTCCCTCGAACGCTTTCGCGGCGCTCTTGAGGCCTTAAGCGACGAGCGCCTCCAGACCCTTGCCGAATCCGTCCCCCAAGACTGGCAAAACTCTGGAAATGCGCTTGAGAGAATCGTAGACTACATGAAAGAAGCGCGGCGCAACTCGACTGCGCTTACCCAGATTGTTGAAGGGATTCTCCAATGAGAGCCCCCTACACCTTCACCATTCTTCGCTATGTCCACGACATCGCGACGGGCGAATTCGGCAATGTCGGGGTAGCCATGTATGCGCCAGACGCTCGGTACCTCGGCGCCATTTGCACCAACCGATATGGCCGGCTCAGCCACATGTTCGGCGATATCGATGGAGACGGCTTCCGCTCCTTGATGCGTTATGTCCAGAGCCGCTTCGAGGAGATGGCTGCGCAGCTCCGCGGCGAGATGCTGAAGCCGGAATTCGCCACGGTCATGGGATATGCCGAGAGGGTGCTGCCCCGCGACGACAGTTCCCTCCAATGGGCGCCGCCAGGGGGAGGATTGACCGAGGATCCCGCGGCGACTCTTGAGCAGCTGTATTCCCGGTTGGTCGAACGATACGAAGAGCGGCCCAAGAGCCCCAGCCGCCTCGACGAAGATATCTGGCGCCTGTTCCGTCGCGAACTGGAGACGGCCGGAGTGATCGCCCATCTCAAGCCCAAACGAATCGTCGCCGCCGACTACGATTACGAGTTTGAGCACGCCTGGGAGAACGAAGTCTGGCGCGTCTACGAACCTGTGTCCTTCGACTTACAGGACGCGGAGAGCATCCTCGACAAGGCCAACCGTTGGCTCGGGCGCATTGTCAATCTTCAGGACTCGCCCGACCGGTTCAGACTCCACTTGCTTCTCGGCAGGCCAACTATCGACAGACTGCGCCCGGCTTATGACAAGGCTTGGAATATCCTCCACAAGATGCCCGGCGAGAAGGAGTTCATCGGAGAGGACCAGGCCAGCGACTTCTCTCGGCAACTAGCCTCCGAGTTGAAGGCGCACAATCCCCGTTGAGCTGTCCCTCGCGAGCCCGGGGAATCCGAACACCGTGCAAGTCGCGCAAGAGAAGCGTAAGGTGACCAAGATTGTCTTTCTGATCGAAGAGGATCCGGATGGGGGTTACAATGCCCGCGCTTTGGGCGAATCCATCTTCACGCAAGCCGATGACCTCAACCTTCTCCGGGAGATGGTTCGCGACGCCGTCCGGTGTCATTTCCCGGATGCGGAGAGCCGCCCGAAAGTGATCCGGCTGCGCCAGGCGCCCGACTGAGGTTATCGCCTTGCGAGGCTGCCGCGCGACATCTCCGGACGCGATCGTGCGGGCGCGCTTGCCTGTCCGGGTTATGGGGAGCATGGAGTGCCGCCTTCAGGCGGTTCGTTAGCGGAATGGTCGATGGCGCGTCGGAACAACCCGCGCGGCATTCCGCTAACGAACCGCCTGAAGGCGGGACTCCATACCCGGCCCTCGGCGCCGGGCCGGTTCTTCCTTACTGCTTCACCCGGATAATATCTCCGCCGCTGACCGTGCCGTTGGTCGGATCGTACGTGTCCTTGATCATCTCCGGCGAGGGCTGCGTGACCGACGGATCGTAGGCTTCCCAGTTCAGGTCCCACTTCTGGTCTGGGCCGGGGCTGAACAGGAGCCAGCCGGTCGGCCCGTTTTTTTTCGCAGGCACGGCGTAGTAGCCGAAGGGCTGGCGGCGGCCCTCCGCGAACACGTCCAGAGGGTAGCTGGTGATATAGGCGATGGGGGTCGTCAGCGTCATCAACCTCGCCCCGTTGGCCATGGCGAATGAAGGGACCGGCTTCCCATCGGGCTGCGGCGGCATGAGCGACTTCTTAGGATCCGTCGTCCAAGTGGGATAGGTGTTGTTGTCAACGTAATAACTCTCCAAGGCCACGGCCATTGTCCGCATATCCGCCTTCGTGCGCGACACCTTCGACCGCGTCTGCGCTTCGAGGAAGTTGGGCTCGGCGACGGCCGCCATGATCGCCGGCATCGCCGCCGGCGCGCCGAAGAACGACTGGATCAAGTCGGGCGCGTGCACGTCGCCCTGGCGAACCCACAGGATGCCTTGCGGATCGTTCACCCGCAGGCCGACGCGCCCTTTCCCGCCCGCCTCGCCCAGGCCCAGGAGAGTCCCGAACCACGCCATCCCCGCCCGGGCTTCCGGTTCGCTGATCGCCGACTCCGCCTGCTTCAGGAGATCGGCGAGAGTCTCGTTGATTCGTGCGCTGGCGAACTCGAACCCGTTGAACGCCGCCGGCATGTCCCTCATGAGCGCCCGGCATTCCTCGGCCTCCAGAATGCCGGCTTTCTTCTCGCGCGCGGCGAGGGCCAGCCGCAATTCCTCGGCGTCGCTGGCGAAGATGATCCAGCCGTCCAACTGCGCCAACACCGGCTTGAACCCCACGGGGTTTTCCGGCGCGACCAGTTGATACGCTTCCACGCCGGGGCCGGCGTCGATCGGCTTCGAGGGGTTCGGGGTGGCCTGGTCCTTCTTCTTGAACAGGTCCAGGAGCGTGTTGTTCTTCGTCTGGAGGATCGCCGCGAAACTGGGCCGCGGCGCCGTGATCCTCTTCGATGCATCCAGCGGGAGTTGGACCTTGTTCACCGCATCCAGCCGGACGTAGACCGCCATCTCGCCGCCCAGCGAACCCAGGATCGCTTTGACGTCCACGCCTTGCTGAATCCCCATTTGCAGGGCCTGCTCCAACCGCGCTGGGCCGGCCGGGCCGGCGGTGATCGTCGACACCTGCTCGGCCAACGGCATGACCTTCTGGAAATCGACCGACGTGGCCGAGGCGTAGGCCGCATCGGCGGGGATGAACCGAACCGCCTCCAGCGCGCGCGGCTCGCCTTGCAGCAGGCCGAACAGCCCGCGCCATTGCTTCAGCCGCAGGTAGACCTTCTGCCGGTTGATCCCCGCCTCGCGCGGGGCCAAACTGGCGCCCACGTCGTCCAGATCGTTCAAGCCGAGCGCCTCGACGACGCCGCGCGCCAGCGGAACGAACATCGCCGCCTGCGGATTCGCCGCCAGGATCGGCTCGATCTGGTCAATCGCCCGCTGAACCACGCCTTCGACGTCGAGGTAGACGAAGACTTGTCCGCCCGGGTCTAACTTCGATGTGACCGTTTCGTAGTCGGGATTGGGCGTCGGGGCCGAACCTGTTGTCGCCCCCAGCCACAAGCCGCCGCCGAGAATGGCGAAGGCCGCCGCAAGGATCGCACGCCGGTTTCGCATGATGGGTCTCCCGTGTTCAGACGTGGCCGCGCCGAAGAATCGCCCAGCGCAGGTTGTGGGAGGAATCATAAGTTGATTAGGATGCCATTGAGAAGCAAAATGGGTTTCCGGCTCAGATGAACTTAAGCCCTTCGAACCATACCGCCCGCGCCTTCTCAAAATCGCGGGAGAAGACAACGACGTCGGCGTCCTTGCCGGTTTCGAGCGAGCCCTTGCGGCGGGCCAGGCCGAGCATCGTGGCCGGGTTGAGCGAGGCCATGCGGACCGCCTCCTCGACGCGAGCGCCGGCGAAACGGATGAATCGCCCAACGCATTGGTTGAGCAGGGCGCGCGAGCCGATGAGCGTGCCGTCGTCCTTGTAGTAGACGCCGCGCTCGTTCGCGATCACGTCGCGGCCCATGTAGGGAAACTCGCCGGGCGGAGCGCCCGCGCCGATGACCGCGTCGGACATCAAGACGATGCGGTCACGGCGCTTCGCGCGGTAGGCCAGTCGCAGCGCTTCGGGATGGACGTGCGTGCCGTCGGCGTTCAACTCGACGTACACGTTGTCGTGGGTCAGTCCATAAAGCGCCGCGCCGGGCTGCTTGTGGTCCACGCCCGACATGGCGTTGAAGAGATGCGTCATGTTGACGGTCGTGCGGCCGACGACGGCGGCGACCTCGGCGCTCGCGGCCAGCGTATGGCCGACGCAGGGGAGGATGCCGTGACGGCGCATGGCGCGAAAAACTTCGGCGGCGCGCGGGAGCTCCGGAGCGAAGACCATCATTCGGATGCGCCCTCCGGCCAAGCGCTGCAGGCGCGCGATCTCGGCGGGATCGGGCGGCTTGACGTATTGGGGCTGAATGCCGCCGCGCTTCTCCGGGTTGACGAATGGGCCCTCGATGTGAATGCCGGGAATGCGGCGGCGAAGGCCGGTCGCGTCGACGAGAGACGACAACCCCGCGATCAGTTCATCCGAGGCCATCATCGTCGGCACGTGTTGCGTGACGCCGTGCGCGAGGAAGATGTCGGCGATGGCGCGGAAACTCTCGTCATCCGGCGGATCGAGGCTCCAGCGTCTGGCGCCGTGCATGTGGACGTCGATCAGGCCGGGGCAGACCCACGAGCCGCGCGCGGAGACTTCTTCGGCGCCGCGCGGGGTCTTGCGGGCCGGCCCGGCGTGGGCGATGCGTTTTCCTTCGAGGATCACCGTTCCGCCGGGGAGGACGGAGGAAGGCGTGACCACGTCGCCGCGTTGGATGCAGGTCAGCATGATGATCAGAACTCCAGACCCTGTCCGAGGAGTAGTGAGTATGGAGTCCCGCCTTTAGGCGGAATGCCCGGAATCGAGACTGTTTCCCATGTCTGGGATTCCGCCTACAGGCGGGACTCCATACAAGCGATTGCCATTGCAACTGTGCATGAGAGCCACGAGACTTGGAATCAGAATGTGCGAGAACGAGCCGCCTGAAGACGAAGAGGAGTCCTCTTCCGAGCCGGTGGAACTGCCGATCGAGGACGAGATTGATTTGCATGCTTTCTCGCCGCGCGACGTTCGGTTCGTCGTCCGGGAGTATCTGACCGAGGCCGCGAAGAAGGGCTTCGTGGAAGTGCGCTTGGTTCACGGCAAGGGCGTCGGCGTGCAGCGGCGGATCGTCCAGGCCGAACTGACGAAGCACCCCGACGTCGTCGAGTTCTGGGACGCGCCGCCGATGCGCGGCCACTGGGGGGCCACCATCGCGCGGCTGCGGGCGAAGGACTAAGGACTGAGGACCAAGAGAAGGCGGTTGCCGGGAGCGCGGGTGGCC
>JAPLSS010000946.1 GCA_026398515.1 Candidatus Sumerlaeota bacterium
ATTCGATAGCAGGGACCTGGAGTGTCGCAGGCTTTCCAGCCTGTGTTGTTCGGCATTCCGCGGCAATCTGTCATTCACTGGCTGGAAAGCCTGCGCCACTATGGCTGGCCCGGAATCGGCAAGATCCAGAAGGTGGCCATCATGACCGAGAAACAAACGGCGCCAGCGGAATCGAATGGGACAAAATCGACGATGGCGAAGGACGTCCTGCGGGCCTTCCTGCTGGCCGCGGGGCTGGCGGGCTTCGCCTGGTCCGTCTACAAGATGCCTTGGGGCAAGCAGTCCGCGGCCGACAACGTCGTGATGGTGCGCGATTGGATAGAAGAATGGGGCGCCTTCGCCTGGATTGGGTTTCTGATCGTCGGCGGCGCGGTGGTGACCATTGGGTTTCCACGCATCGCGATGGCGTTCGTCGGCGGGGCGTTGTTCGGCGTCGCGTGGGGGACCGTCCTGGGGCTGGCCGTGGCGTTGCTGGCCGCGGTTCCCGTGTATGCGTTCACTCGGCTTGTGGGAAGCGATCTGGTCACACGACGCATGGGCGCGCGCCTTCAGCGAATGGACAGTCTGTTGCAGGAAAATGCGTTCATGGTGATCCTGTTGATCCGGTTCTGTCCGGTGGGGAATCACTTTCTGGTGAATTACTTCGCCGGGGTGGCGGCGATCCCGTTCGGCGCGTTCATGCTGGCCTCGATGATCGGCTGCTTCCCGGAGACGTTTATTTTCGCCCTGTTGGGCGGAGGGTTCGTGGAGAACTTCAACCTGCGGCTGTGGACGAGCGTTGGGCTGTTTCTGTGCTGTTCGTTGATCACCATTTGGTACTATCGGCGTTCGTTGCTGGCCGCGAGGATCATGCGTCTGATGCGGCAGGAATGAGGTGAAGAACATGGTGAGGTTCGGGGTGTTGGGATGCGGGACGATGGGCTCGCGCCACGCGGAATGCGTCGTCGACGGACAGGGTATGCGGCTGGTGGCCGTGTGCGACGCCGATCGCGCGCGGGCCGAGAGCGTCGCCGCGCAGTTTAAGGCCGAGGCGATGACCGATGCGCGCGCGCTGTTCCAGCGGAAGGACGTGGACGCGGTGGTGGTGGCCCTGCCGAGCGCGCTGCACGCGGAGTTCGGCGTGCAGGCGGCGCAGGCGGGCAAGCACGTGATGGTGGAGAAGCCGATCGATCTGTCGCTGGAGCAGGCGCGACGGCTGGTGGAAACCTGCGGCCAGCGCGGAGTGGCGCTGTCGGTCGTGTCGCAACACCGCTTTCATCCCGACGTCCTGAAGCTCAAGCAGGCGGCGGACGAAGGGCGGCTGGGGCGGATCGTCCTTGGCTCCGCGCAAAGCCATTGGAACCGCGACCAGGATTATTATGAGAAGGCGCCGGGGCGCGGGCTGACCGATCCGGCCGAGGGCGGCGTGCTGATCAACCAGGCGGTTCATTACGTGGACCTCCTGCTATGGCTGTGCGGCCCGGTGGCCAAGGCGCGCGGGTTCCACGGCACGCTGACGCACCGAATCGCGGTCGAGGATGTTTCGGCGGTGGCGCTCGAGTTCGAAAATGGCGCTTTGGGGACCGTCACCGCGACCACCTCGATTTGGCCGCAGCCGCCGGAGCGCGTGGAGATCTTCGGCAGCCGTGGGAGCGTCCGCATCGAGGGCGGAGAGATCACGGGCGGCGAACTGGAAGGCGGATGGCCGGATGCGCCGCCGGCGGACAAGGACGATTTCAAGCCGAAGCTGCGCCCCGTTCGCAAGCAGTTGGAGGATTTCGCCGTGGCGATTCGCGAGGGCCGCAAGCCGCTGGTCACCGGCGAAGAGGGTCTGGCGGTTCTATCGGCGATTTTGGAGGCCTATCGCTCGGCGGATGGCGACGGGAAGCGGGCCGCGCAGTAGTCGGTCTGCGGAGGCGCGGAGCCTGACGGACGGAATGGACCTCGCGGACGGAAGGGACGGAATGGACAAGGAAGAAGGCGGAACATGGACCCCGTCAAAGTGTTGATCATCGGCGCGGGGTCGCGGGGGGCGGGATACGCGACCTACGCCGCGGAACATCCGGAGCGCGCCCAGGTCGTCGGCGTCGCCGAGCCGCGCGCTGTCCACCGCAACCGCCTGGTCGAGGCCCATTCGATTCCCGCGGAGAACGTGTTCACCGACTGGAAGCAGGCGGCCGAACGTCCGCGGATCGCCGACGCGGTCCTCATTTGCACCCAGGACGCGATGCACGCCGATCCGGCGGTGGCGTTCGCCGACCGGAGTTATCATATCCTCCTCGAGAAGCCGATGGCGCCGAACGAGGCCGATTGCCGGCGCATCGTGGCGGCTATCCTGCGGAATAAGAGCATCTTCGCCGTCGGCCACGTCATGCGCTACACCGCTTACACCCGCCGGCTCAAGGCGCTGATCGACGAGGGGCTGATCGGCGAGGTCGTCAGCATCCAGCATTTGGAACCGGTCGGTTATTGGCACCAGGCGCACTCGTTTGTCCGCGGCAATTGGCGCAACGAAGCCGAGTCCTCGTTCATGCTCCTGAGCAAGTCGTGCCACGACATCGACTGGCTCATTCACATCATGGGCGCGCGGTGCGCGAGGACGTCTTCGTTCGGCTCGCTCCTGCACTTCCGGCGCGAAGAGCAGCCCGCCGGCGCGGCGGACCGCTGCCTGGAGTGCGCCGTGGAGCCGAACTGCCCGTACTCGGCGAAGAAGATCTACCTGGGCCGCGTCGAACGGGGCGGCCGGGGATGGCCCCTGGAGGTGTTGACGCCTGAACCGACGGTCGAGACGATCACCGAGGCGCTGCGGACCGGGCCGTACGGACGGTGCGTGTACGCCTGCGACAACGACGTCGTCGATCATCAGGTGGTCCATCTGGAGTTCGAGGGCGGGCAGACGGCCTCGTTCACGATGACCGCGTTCAGCAAGGCGGGCCATCGCCAGACGCGCATCTTCGGCACGCGCGGCGAACTGATCGGCAATGGCATCGCCATCGAGCATTTCGACTTCCTGACCGACAAGACCCAGGTGATCGACACGCGCGCCTCGGACGCCTCGATCGCGGGCGGCCACGGCGGCGGCGACTACAACTTCATGCATAGTTTTGTCTCGGCGTTGCTGGAAAACGATCCGTCCCACATCCTCTCGGGGCCGGAGGAGACGCTGCAAACCCACCTGGCGGTCTTCGCCGCCGAACGCGCGCGGCGCGAGGGGCGGGTGGTGGAAGTGGATCACAAGTAAGCCGGTTGCCGCCCGTTCGTTCTCACCACGAAGGCACAAAGGCACGAAGGGGAGACCCGTTCTTCGTGCCTTTGTGCTTTTGTGGTGGCTTGACTCGCTACCGCCCCAGCCAGCCGCCGTCGACGAGCAACGTCGCGCCGTGGACGTAGTTCGAGGCGTCGGAGGCGAGGAAGACAATGGCGCCCTTGAGGTCGTCGGGGCGGCCCCAGCGCCCGGCGGGGATGCGTGAGAGAATCGCGGGGCCGCGCACGGGGTCGTCCTTGATGGCTTCGGTGAGATCCGTGTCGAAGTAGCCGGGGGCGATGGCGTTGACGTTCACTCCGCGCGACGCCCATTCGTTGGCCAGCGCCATCGTCAGTTGAACGACTCCTCCCTTGCTGGCCGCGTAGCCGGGGACGGTGATGCCGCCCTGAAAGCTGAGGAGCGAGGCGGTGAAGAGGATTTTGCCTCTCCCCCGCTCCAGCATGTCCTTGCCAAACTCGCGCGCCAGGATGAACTGCGCGGTCAGGTTCACGTCGATGACCTTGTCCCAATAGTCGTCGGGGTGCTCGGCGGCGGGCTTGCGCAGCGTCGCGCCGGCGTTGTTGACGAGGATGTCGATCGGCGGGCATTCGGATTTGACGCGGGCGATGAGGTCGTACAGCGCGGCGCGGTCGGCGAGGTCGCACGCATAGCCCGCGAAACTGCGCCCGGCGGCGCGGACGTCGCTTTCCACGCCGCTGCCGGAAGGTTCCAGGCTCACGCTGACGCCCACGATATCGGCGCCGGCTTCGGCCAGCGCTTGCGCGAAGGCGCGCCCGAGGCCCCGCCGGCAGCCGGTCACCAGCGCGGTTTTGCCATCGAGGCGAAAGAGATCGAGAACGCTCATGGGCATTTTCGATTTTGGATTAAATCAAAAATCCAGTTTGTCCTGCTTGCGATAGACCATGCCCTGAAAGAGCGCGACGGCGTCGCCGGCGGAGTCGGTCACATCGACGCGATAACTGGCCAGGCGCGGCCCCAGCGCCACTTCGCGCGCTTCGGCGATCAGCTCGCCCTCGGCGACCGCCTTCAGGTACGAGATGCTCACGTTGATGCCCATGGCGACGGTCCCGTGCGAGTTCGACGCGACGGCGAAGGCGAAGTCGGCGAGGGTGAAGATCGCGCCGCCGTGGACGGCGCCGACGGCGTTGAAGTGCAACGCCGGGTCGACCGTCATGTGGACCCTGGCGTAGCCCGGGGAGACGTCGACCAACTCGATGCCGTTGCGCGCGGCGAAGTAATCGCGGAGAAAGTATTCATGAATGGGGTTCATGGCGGAGCCTCCACGGCGGTCGCGGGAAGCGACATCCTATAGGACCTATAAGGCTCATAGGTCCATAGGTCTTATGGGCCTTGCCCAAAGCGCTATTCTTCTCCCGCCGCGCCGCGTTTGCCTTTCTTTCCTCCGCCGGCCTTCGCGCGGTCTTTGGCGCCCGCCTCGGCGCCGGCCTTCGCGCCGCCTTTGTTCTCCTTGACGGCGGCTGGCGGGGCGCCGTAGCGCGCGGCGGCCGCCTGGAGCCACTCCACGGCCTCGGGGTTCACGGCCTTGTTGTGCGTGATGATCTTCCGAGCCAATTCATCGAACACCTGCTTGTGGGCCGCATCGCCCGCCAGGTTATTCTTCTCTTCCGGGTCGTTCGTCAGATCGAAGAGCATGTTGAGGCCGTTGTTGCGAAGGATGAGGTCGAATTCCGGCGTGTAAACCCCAGCCCCTTGCCGCGAGGAATGGTGGATATTCGCCTCGTCTTTCCATTCGACCTTCGCGCCGGTCAGAATGGCTGAAGCGTCGACGCCCTGCTCGCGGCCGGACGGCGGAACGCCCATCAGCGCCAGCACGGTCGGCATGAAATCGGCGTTGGTGGCGAAATGGCCGACCACCGCGCCGGCTTTGACCTTCTTGGGATAACGAATCAAGAACGGGATCTGATAGGCGGTGCGATACCATTGGTTCTTGCCCATCAGGCCGTGCTCGCCCATGTAGTCGCCGTGGTCGGTGGTGAAGACGACGATCGTGTTGTCGAGAAGGCCCTTGTCTTCCAGGGCCTTGAGAATGCGGCCCACGTTGTCGTCGATGCACTTGACCTCGCCGCAGTAGTGGGCCTTCATCTTTTGCAGCGAGGCCGCGCCTTTGACGGCGGCTTCCTTTTCGTCGGAGTCGCTTTCGTCCGGCTGGGGCTCCTCGACGATCTTCTTCCAGTGCCCGCGATTGAACATGTAGCGGCAGTCGTCGAACCCCCGGGAGAGGTCGGGGGTCATGAAGCCGGGCTTGGGCGGGCCGTTGAGATGCCACTTCCCGCAGTAGCCGGTGTCGTAGCCGTGGCGCTTGAGTTGCTCTCCGAAGGTGATCTCGTCGGGGTTCAGCGGAGTGTTGTTCACGTACGCGCCGTGGCTTTCGGGGTAACGGCCGGTGAAGAAACAGCCGCGCGAGGGGGTGCACACGGCGCTGTTGGTGAAGAAGTTCGTGAGAACCGCGCCTTCCTTGCCGAGGCGGGCGATGTTCGGCGTTTCGACGAGCGTCTTGCCGTAGCTGGGCGTGTTCTTGTGCATTGGGGCGTAGATGCTCAAGGCCCACTGGCTCAGCTGGTCGCAATGGAGGATCAGCAGGTTGGGCTTGCCGGCGCCCGCGGACGGCTCGGCGGAGAAGGCGGGCGCTCCAAGGGCGGCGAGTCCGGCGGCGGCGCCGGCTTTCATGAAATCGCGGCGGGACATGGGGAACATAAGGACACCTTGGGACTGGGGGTCATCGGACATATAAGACATAGAGGTCCTATAGGTCCTGTTTGCGAGTCGAAGACCGCTCTCTTGAGCATGACACTATGAAAAGGCGCTGGGCGCGTGGCAAGCGATTTTGTCTTGCGGGGCTCAAGGGCTCAACCGTTCAGCCGCGAACGGGCACGAGGAGGAGCGAGCAACGGGCGCGGGCGGCCACGCGCGAGGCGACGCTGCCGGTCCAGAAGGCGTCGGTCCCCGCCCGTCCATGCGTGCCCATGACGATCAGGTCGGCGTCCTGCTCGCGGCGCGCCTGGACGATGGCCGAGGCGGGATCGCCGCGGCGCGTTTCGACGGTGCAGCGCAGGCCCTTGCTTTCGATCTCCTTCCCGTGCCGGAGCAGTTCGTCGTGCGCTTCGGCGTCCTTCATATCGAGCAGCGCGCGGGTGGCGGCGGGCAGGAGCGTGCCGGTCAGGGCCTGCGCCCCGCCGAGCTGATGCGCCCGCGGAACGACTTCCACCAGGTGCACCGCCGCGCCATAGAGTTCGGCCAATTCCAGGCACGCCTCCAGCGACTGTTCGTGGATGGGATCGTTGTCGTGGGGAAAGACGATTCGGCGCGGAGCCCAGGGCGCCGCTTCCGCGGGTCGCTCCTTCGGATCGGAGCGGACGAGGAGAACGGGAACCGTGCCCAACGCGGCCACCTGCTGGGCGATGCTGCCGAAGAGAAAGCGCCACCCGCTGCGCCCGTGCATGGTCATGACCACGGTGTCGGGCTCCAGTTCGAAGCCCTGGTCGGCGATGCCGCGCGCGACGGCGGCGGTCGCGGCGGAGTGCACGTGGCAAACGACGTGGGCGTTTGAGGGAAACGCGCGGCGCGCCACGTCCTCCAAGTACGCGGCGGCGTCCTGTTCCGTCGTCAAATGGCGCTCGCCGTGCACCGATTCGGGCGCGTCGGGCTCGATGATGTGCAGGAGCGTAACGGTCGCGGAGCGCTTCGCGGCCAAGCTGGCCGCCGCCGGCAGCGCCGCCTCGGCCAGACGCGATCCATCGAGAGGAACGAGCAGGTGGTGGAAAATGGCGCTATCCTCCGAACAAGGATTGGTAGAGCAGGTAGAAGTTCAACACGATGATCAAGCCGGCCACGACCCAGGCCAGGCCGGTGGTGAACGGGCGATTGACCAGCGGCCCCATGATCTTCGGATTGCGCGAGAAGATCACCAGCGGGACCACCGCGAACGGCAGGCCGAAGCTCAGGCAGACCTGGCTGAGGACGAGCGCGCGCGTCGGATCGAAGCCCGAGGCGATGACGAAGAGCGAAGGCAGAATGGTCGCCAGACGCCGAACCCAGACGGGGATGTGGCGTTGCAGGAAGCCTTGCATGATCACCTGCCCCGACATCGTGCCGACCGACGAGGACGACAGACCCGAGGCGAGGAGCGAGATGCCGAAGACCCAACTGGCGGCCTTGCCCAGGAGCGGCTCGAGCGTCTTGTACGCCTCCGGGATCGTGCCGACGGAGGAAAACCCGTGGCGGTGAAAGGTCGCGGCGGCCATGATCAACATCGCCGCATTGACCAGGCCAGCCACGCTCATGGCGATGGCGACATCCGCGATCTCGAAGCGGAACAGCCGGCGCATCTTTTCGGGGTCGCGCACGACGATGCGTCCCTGCGTCAGCGCGGAGTGGAGAAAGATGACGTGCGGCATGACGGTGGCGCCGAGGATGCCGGTGGCGAGCAATACGCTTTCCCTGCCCTGGAAGCGGGGAACCACGGCGCAATTGAGGAGATGCAGCCAATCGGGACGATCGAGGATGGTCTCGACCAGATAGCAGACGGCGATGACGCCGACCAACGTCGAGATGACCGCTTCCAACGGACGAAAGCCGTACCGTTCCAGGCCGAGGATGAGGAAGGTGACGACGGCGGTCAACAGGCCGGCGGCGAGCAGCGGCATGCCAAAGAGGATGTTGAAACCGAGCGCGGCGCCGAGGAATTCGGCGAGGTCGGTGGCCATCGCGACCAGTTCCATCAGGACCCACATGGTCCAGACCAGCCAGCGCGGGAATTGGAGCCGGCACAGTTCGGCCAGGTTATTGCCGGTGGCGATGCCCAGTTTGGCCGAAAGCGTTTGCAGGAGCATCGCCATCAGGTTGCTGAGGACGATGACCCACAGGAGCGTGTAGCCGAACTGCGA
>JAPLSS010000944.1 GCA_026398515.1 Candidatus Sumerlaeota bacterium
GGCGGAATAAAACAGCGGCGTTCCCGCCTTCGCCACGTAGAACACGATGCAGGCCGACGGAAACGCCAGCTGCGCCAGGCCCAAAAACCAAAGCCGTCCGCCGGGCCACCGGCGCTGGCATGCGTCGGCGATCCATCCGCCGGCGACGTTCCCCGCCACTCCGCCGACCAGATAGATAAGGCCCGCGCGCACGCCGATGGAAATCGTGTATCCTCGCTCGGCCTGCAGCCAGAGCAAGACCAGGTTCGATGACGACGCGGTAAAGACCACGGCCACGCTGCCGAGGATCGCCAGCGCCAGAGCGGGGGAGTGCGTCAGGGCGGCCACGAGTTCGCCGAAGATGGGTTCCGAGTTCGTAGCGCGGCCTTTAGGTCCTATTGGTCCTCTACGATTCAAAGGCTCTTTCAGCGCCAGGGCCAGCGGCGCCAACAGCAGCCCGGCGGCGCCCAGCCAACCGAAACAGCCGCGCCATCCCAGACGGGGCACGAGCCACGCGGGAATCATCCGGCCGACGCCCATGCCCAGCGGGATTCCCGCGTAGTAGATGCCGCCGGCCAGCGCTCTCCGATGGGCGGGGAACACGTCGCTGAGCATCGCCACGGCGGCCGGAGTCAGCGACGCTTCGCCGATTCCCACGAACACGCGCGCGGCCACAAGATGCCCATAACTCCGCGCCCATCCCGACGCGGCGGTGGCGGCGCTGAACACGGCGACGCCGAGGGCGATCAGCCGCGGACGGCTCCAGCGGTCCGCCGCCGCGCCCAACGCCACGCCGGTCAACGTGTAGAAGACGACAAACGCGTAGCCGGTCAGCAGGGCGATCTGTGCGTGTCTGATTCCGAGATCGGGTTCGATCTGAAACCCCAGATTGGCCGGCAGCAGGCGGTCGACGAAGTTCAGGATGTTGAGAAGCGTGAGGAAGCCCAGGAACAGGACGGCGCACGAAGAAGCGGCGGAGGCGGTTTTCATGGCAATGACACATGCCCCTCCAAGGTCACGCGGAGGAAAACGAAATGGGAGTATGGAGTCCCGACTTCAGGCGGAATCTCCCATTCCTCGCCTCCGCTGGGGTTGGGGCATTCCGCCTATAGGGCTCCGTAAAATACTGTGACGCATTATGTTGACTCCAAGGAGCGCGAAGAGTATATGAGGGGCCATGGCGCTCAAACGATGGAAACGGTGCGAGCAGTTGCGGTTGCGCGGAGTGGCCATGGGAGACGAGGGCTTGACGCCGACGGAGATCGCCCGGGCGCTGGGGGTGTCGCGCCTGACGGTCTATCGTTGGCAATCTCGAGGCCAGGGGAAGGGGGCGGAGATCCGTCCGTCTGGCCGCAAGCCTGCCCTGAGCCTCCGGCAGCGGCGGCAGCTGGAGAGGATTCTGGAGCGGGGCGCGGTGGCGTATGGGTTCGCCAATGAGATGTGGACGGGGCGGCGCATCGCGCAGGTGATCGCGCAGCGGTTTGGCGTGCGGTATCACTACAAATCGATTCCGTACGTGCTGAAGAGCCTGCGGTTCAGTTGGCAGAAGCCGCAGGGGCGAGCGCGCGAGCGCAATGAGGAGGCAGTGGCCACGTGGGTTCGGCGGGACTGGCCCCGGATAAAAAAAAACTCGCCGGTGGAAGGCGACCCTGATTTTCGTGGATGAAAGCGGCTTTTCGCTGGTTCCCCCGTTGCGCCGGACGTGGGGACGCCGAGGGCAGACGCCTCTCGTGCGCCATTGCTTCAGTTGGCCGAAGCTGTCGGCGATCTCCGGAGTGACGTTGGACCAGCGGTTGTTCTTGCGGCTGGTGCGAGGCGTGGTCAATGGCGAGGAAGTCATCGAGTTTCTGCGCCTCCTGTTGCGGCACATTCGCGGCCCGGTGCTGGTCGTCTGGGACAACATCGGCGCGCACCGCAGCCGGCGGGTCCAGCAATGGCTGGCCACGCATCCGCGCATTCAGGCCGAGCCGTTGCCGCCCTACGCGCCCGACTTGAACGCCGACGAAGGCGTCTGGGGGTACCTGAAGAATCACGTCCTGGCAAACTACTGCCCCCTGACCATCTCGGATCTCGAGACGAAGATTCGCCACAGTGCCCGACGAATGCGACAAAGACCGGATGTGCTGGCATCGTTCATGAAACAGACGGGACTCCCATACTAGTGTAACAGAATTTTACGGAGATCTATAAAGGCGGGACTCCCTACACCCTTTTTCGGGAGACTCCAAAGACACCGTATGTCCTTGTTGTCCCTTAAGTCCTTCCGGTCCTTGTCGTCCCTTAGATCCTTTGCCCTGCCGGCTTCTCGAAGAACAGCGCGTGGAAGCGTTCGCCGGCTTCGTTGGGCGCCGCGGGGCGTTGGATATTGCCTTGCATGGCGCGGGCGGCGACGCGGGCCAGCGTCTGGGGATCCAACGCGCGCCGGCCTTCGGTCTGCCGGGCCAACTGATCGTGCAGACGCTTGAGCGCCGTCATCGCCACGAAGAAATCGAAGCCGTCGTGGAAGCGCGCCCACTGCGCCGAAGAGGACGCGGCGAAATAGGCGTCGGCCAGGGCGCGCGCCGCCTCATCGGAATCGCCGCCAAGCTCCAGCAGCGCCTCGCCCAAATCAAGGCCAGGCAGCCCAAACGCGGCGCGGGTGAAATCCAGCAGCCACGCCTTGGCCTCGCCGATCCACACATGGTCCGGCGTCAGGGCGTTGTGGCACAGGGCGAACGGCGCGCCGGATTCGAGGATTTCCACCGACCGGCGCCAGAACCACTCGCCCGTGCGCGTCCCGAAAAACGCCAGTTCCACGGTCGGCATTTCGCTGTCGATCTTGGACGCATAGCGGCGCACGTTGGGCAAAATCGCCCGATGCGGATAGCGCTCGCGCGGGACCACGCCTTCGCGCACTCCGCCGGCCTTCATGCGCTCCACCGTGTGCATGCGGGCCAGGGCCGCGCCGGCCAACGCGCAGTCGCGGGCCTCTGCC
>JAPLSS010000217.1 GCA_026398515.1 Candidatus Sumerlaeota bacterium
GGCGTGTAGGCGCCCAGATGCCGGCCGCACTCGACGCCGTTGACGTACAAGACGCAGAACAGCGGGACCTGCTCGAATCGAATGACCAGACGCCCGCCGCCGGGGGACGTCAAGGGGACCTGCCGCACGTACCATCCGGCGACGTAGTCGCGCTGGTCCGGCCAACGTTCCGGCAGGCTTGTCGCCCGCGGCTTCTCCGGCTGGCCCGTGTCCATCCCAATCGGGATGAACGTCCAACCGTCCAGCAGATCGCACTCGGTCCGCGCGTTGTCCGGGGCCGAGGCCTTCAACCCCGGCGCCGTGACCGGACGCCAATCCAGCTCCCTGGCCGCCTTGCCGCCTTCGGCGAAGGGCGCGATTTGCCCCGCCAGGCCCAGCCCCGGCCAGCTCATGGCCGACTGGCCTTCAGCCGGAACTTTGGGGGACCACAAGGCCGGTGTGTCGCTCTTGGACTTCGCCGCGCCGCTTTTGGACTGCGCCTCGCCGCTTTTGGATTTCGCGGCGCCGGCCTTCTCCCCTGCGCTGGTCTTGGGTTTCGCCGCGGCGCCCCAGGGCGAAGGCGTCGAAAGGCTGAACGACAATGCAACGGCGACCGTAAGAACCAGAGACCCGCCAAGACGACCAATCATGACAATTCCTCTCTTTCTCGCAATCACGGATGCTCCACCGGCAACAAACCACAAGTCTCACATTTGGTCACGCATCAATCGCTCAAGCGCCAGAGTTTCGCCGTGTTGTCGTCGCCGCCCGAAGCCAGCCAACGCCCGTTGGGGCTGACGGCGACCGATTCCGTTCCTCCGGGGTGGCCGACGAGGCCGCCCAGTCTGTTGCCGCTGGCCACGTCCCAGAATTGGATGGCCCCTTGGCCGCCGCCGCCCGACGCCAGCCACCGTCCGTCGGCCCCGAAGGCGATAGGCCAGACGTGAGGATGCGTGTTGCCGATGCTCATGGCGCGCAGACATTCTCCCGTCGCCATATCCCACACCTTCATCTGCCCGGCGCCCGTCGCGGAGGCCAGCCGGCTTCCGTCGCGGCTACAGGCGAGGGAGACGATGCGGTGCGACTGCGAAAGATTGGCCAGCGTGCGGACCGTTTCCCCGCTGGCCACGTCCCACAAGCGGATTGTCTCGTCGCGGCCCCCGGAAGCCAGCTGCCGGCCATCGGGGCTGAAAGCGACGCCGTAGACGGCCATTGTGTGGCCGGCCAGGATGCGCGCGTCGTGCTCGTTCGAAACATCCCACAGCATGACTTTGCCGTGGACCGCGCCGGAAGCCAGCTGCCGGCCATCGGGGCTAAAGGCCACCGACAAGACGTAGCTGTCATGGCCGGCGAGCGAGCGCAGCCGGCGGCCTGTCGCCGCCTCCCAAAGCGTCACCGTCGTGTCGCCGCTTCCCACCGCCACAAGGCGGCCGTCGGGACTGAAGGCGACCGAGTGGACGGCCATGGCGTGGTGGGCCAGGGTCCGGATCTCATTGCCCGACTCCACCTCCCACAGCCGCGCGGTTCCGTCCCATCCGCCTGTCAGCAGCAGCCGCCCATCGGCGCTGAACGCGACCGACGAGACGAACCGGTTGTGGCCGGTCAATGTGTGGGCTAGGGCGTATCCGAGCGTCTCGGACGCGCTCGGCGCCGGGGCCGCCGCAGATGTCGAAGTCCGAACCGGGATTATTTCCACCCGTCGGGCCGGCGCGCTGATGATTTGCGACGGTTCTCCTTTCGGATAGCGTTTGGCGAATCCATTCCGGCTATTCGTGACCGTGAAGGATCCGTCCGCCTCGGCCGAGGCCTTGATCCACGCGGCTTTCTGGCCGGCGGCCGCGTTGGGACAGGCGATGAATTCCTCGGGGGCGTTGTTGTCCGGCCCTCCCTGGGCCTGATAGCGCGTCTGCCAAATGTCTTCCAGTCCCGGCGACCGGCGCACCCTTTGCCACGCCGCGGGCGTGCAAAGGCGGAAAACATAGTCCTCATTGCAGCTCAGGATGCCGACGCGCGGGCGCAATCCATAGACCTCGCACGGCGGACAGGCGGCCGCGCTTTCGTGTGCGGGGCCGACCGACTCCTTGGTTGGGCTAAGAGCATGGTGGGTGATCATGTAAAGGTCCACGGGGCCGACCTTATTCTCCGGGCAAAACAGTTGGCGCGAGATGTTCCAGGGCAAATCGCCCAAATCGATGAACCGAAACTTGCCAAACTCCACCAACACGCCGACCGATTGGCTGTCCTCCTGCTCGTTATCGGCGACCAAAGGCGTCAGCCAGCAGGCATGGTTGAATCCCCCGCCGCCCTTGACCGGCGTCGAGATCGCGCGGCCGCCCGACGTCAACACCGTCACATCGGCCCCCTCAACGGGGATAATGTCGCCGGGCTTGACGACGATGTGGTTGCCTTTGGCCCGCGTCTCGACATACAGGTCGTACAGCGGGTTCTTCCTCGTCCCGCCGTGAGTTCGATACCATTCGGGTTCCCGCTCGAATTCCACGCTCGGACCGTGGTCGATGTAGTTGAGAATGGGGACCTGCCTGGACAACTCCGGAAGGACCCCGTAGTGGTCCCAATGATAATGGCTGACGACGGAATAGTCGATTTGCTCGACGCCCGCGTCGGCCATGGCCGCCAGGATCAGGTCCATGTGCCTCTGTTCGGGCGCGGCGGCATCGATGAGCATGCTTTGGCCCGAAGGCGAGACAACCAGCACGGCGTTGCCCAGCGCCACGTCGAGGACATAGAGGTCCAGCGTTCGTTCAGAGTCAGTGGCCATAATCGGCGCTCCATTCTCATAGCATTATTCCGCGACCCGGGTCGGATTATCCCGGATTTCGATGGTGGCCGCGTCAGCGCGCGGACCCAATTCCACTCCCTTCGCCGCGGCCCCTGCCGGCATTTGGAAGGCGTTGCGATTCACACGAACAAGCGCGCAATTGTCGATGACGACCGGATGGGCCGATTGGATGCGGTTGCCCGTGACGACCACGTCCTGCGCGTTGCGCAGTTGGATGGCGTTGGCGGCGGCGCGGCGCACGGCCTCGTTCAGGGCGGGCCCATCGTCATGCTGGCCGTCGCCGACGGCCCCCAAGTCGCGGACATTGACCGTTTTGTTCGGCGCTTGGACCGCCAGTTTGCCATTGCGGTCGATCAGGTCCAATTCCTCCTTGAGCGAACCCAGCAGCGCCGCGCATTCGGATTGCTCGAGCAACGCCTCGTCCTGGAAGAACGGCTCTTTCCTCGCGCCATCCTCCTGGATGGCGTCGATCAACCGTCCAATGATCCCGGCCTGTTCCCTCACGTAGGGCGCGAGGGAGCGCGCCGCCTCCTCGCACTGCTTGATGCGCGGCTCCAAGGCGTCCAGGGCGCTTCTCGCCTGCTCCGGCGTCGGAAGAGGCTTGATTTCTGTTCCGCTTGCGCCGGGCATGGCCATGCGGGCCGCGGTCTTTGGCGCCCCAACCTGCGGCAAGTCGGCCTCCCCCGCGGCGCCCGCCGCGGAACACGCCGCCATCGTCCAGACGAAGGCGCTCCACATCCAGAGCGGTCTTCTCATAGACCTGTCTGCCATAGGATTCATTCTGTCTCGCGCGGAAAATGATCCAGAAAAAACTCGACCATGTCGCCATAGAACTGCGGCTGGCGGTCGCCGGTGTAGTCGCTCGCGTTGCGCAGGACGCACTCGATGCCAAGCAGGTCCATGCGCTCTTTGAGAAACGCCTCTTTCGTCCTGCGATAATGCGCCGAACCCGACAGCATGCCCGATTGTCATTCCGACAACCGTCCATTTTGCGAAACGCGAACAAGTTGACAAGACGAAATCGCGCGGCAAGTCGTTGGCAGCCAATGTTGGAAGAAACATGCGAAGGCCCACGGGGCAACGCGGCGACAACAACGCCAAGATACCGCCTGATTGCGCCCTTCTCAGCGAACCAGATCGGGCAACGCCCACGCCGGGCAATCGCGGGATCGCAAAACCCCAAGGGTTTGAGGGCTTGGGCAGGATGCCTTACAACCCTGAACTCATCGAATCCTAACTCGACGGGCGTTATCGTCGCCGCCGCCGAAAGCGGAACGGATTTGACGGTCGGGGATGACGATCCGACAAAGAAGCTCATCCGCCAGGTCTTGGGGGCCGCAGCGGAATTTGAGAAGTCCGCTCTGGTCTGGAAACTTCGGGCCGCACGGGATCGGAAACGCAAACGGGAAGGCCGCTGCGAGGGCCGCAAACTCTTCGGAACGCGCCCCGCAGAATCAGAGACCCTTGCCCGGATCAAAGAGCTCTATCGCAAGCCCCGCAAGGGCGAGCGCCGAAGCATGGCCGATATTGCCCTCATGCGTAATCAAGAAGGGCGCCCCACGCGGACGGGGCTTCCGGGGATCGCTCTACGAGTGAACGTCACGGGGGGCAGGCGTCATCTCTTGCGCTTCTTTCTCACCCGAACCGGACTCAGATTCTAATGTCTCACTATTTTACGGAGATCAGGAGTTCACTCACCGCCCGGGCGTTCCGCTAGAGCCCGATCAGGCCGGGGGAGGCCCGAGTTCGGTCAGCTTCAACCGCAGCGTCTTGCGGTCGATGCCGAGGATCTCGGAGGCGCGGGTTTTGTTGCCGCCCACGCTCGCCAACACGTTGCGAACGTATTCGCGTTCCACCTCGGCCAGCGTTCGGGTGAATCCGGTCTTGCGCAACGCCGAGAAGCGCATCAACGAAGGCAAATCGCACGCTTCGATGGGGGCGTCCCTGTCTCCCATGACAACCAGGCGCTGGATGACGTTCTCTAGTTCCCGGACGTTCCCCGGCCACTCATAGGCCCTCAGGATTTCCAGCGCCTCGTCGGAGAAGCAGGCCGGCGGCTTCCCCAGCTCCTTCGCGAACCGGGTCGCAAAATGGCGGGCCAGCAGCAGGATGTCTTCGCCTCGTTCCCGCAGAGGCGGAATGTCGATGGCGATGACGTTGAGACGGTAGAACAGGTCCTCGCGAAACACGCCCTTGGCCACCTGCGCCGGCAGATCCTTGTTGGTCGCGGCCAGGATCCGGACGTCCACTCGCCGGGTCCGGCTCGACCCGACCATGCAGATCTCCTTGTCCTGAAGTGTTCGGAGGAGTTTGACCTGCATGGACAGGCTCATCTCGCTGACTTCGTCCAGGAAAATCGTGCCGTTGTCGGCGGCGTGGAAGAAACCCGCCCGCGAGTCCACCGCGCCGGTGAACGCCCCTTTGACATGCCCAAAGAGCTCGCTTTCCAGCAGTCCTTCCGGGATGCCTCCGCAATTGACCGGCACAAAGGGCGCAGACGAGCGGGCGCTGCCGTAGTGGATGGCGCGCGCGACGAGCTCCTTGCCCGTTCCGCTTTCGCCGGCAATCAGAACCGTGGCCAACGTGGACGCCGCTTTGTCGATGGCGGCGAACACCTCTTGCATGGCCTCCGACTCGCCGAGCAGGCCGTGGCGCGCCGATGCCGCTGGAGCCGACTGCGCCCCGCCATATTGCCGGATACGCCGCTTCTCGAGAGCCCGACGGACCGCGGCCAGAAGCTCTTCATCCGTGAACGGCTTCGCCAGATACTCCTCGGCGCCGGTCTTGACCGCCTGGACCGCGCCTTCGATCGAAGGATACCCGGTGATCATCATAATCTCGGTATCCTTGAGATTCGCGCGGATGTGCCGCACCAGATCGAGGCCGCTGACTTTCGGCATTTTCAGATCCGTGACGACCAGATCGACCCTCGTTTCCTCGAGAAGATGGATCGCCTCCACGGCCCCTGGCGAGGTGAACACCTGGTATCCGGCCGCGGCCAGGTTGCGCTGGAGGACTTCCAGCGTGGCCGGTGAATCGTCCACGACGAGGATGCGCGCTGGTTCCGGCGAGGATCCCATCTCACCCCTTCTCCCCCGCCCCGGGCGCGCCAGCCACAGGCAGCCAGATCTCGAATCGCGTCCCGCGGCCGATTTGGCTTTCAACCTGGATGCCGCCCCCGTGCGAGGCGACGATCCCATGAACCACCGGCAGCCCCAGCCCGGTTCCCTGGCCGATCTCCTTGGTGGTGAAGAAGGGCACGAAAATCCGTTCGCGCACTTCGGAACTCATTCCGATTCCCGTGTCTTCCACGACCAGCCAGACCTTGTCCGCCGTCGTACGCGTCTGCACGGTCAGCTGGCCGCCCTCCGGCATCGCCTGCATGGCGTTGACCACCAGATTCACCAGAACCTGGTTCAATTGCGCGGGGTCCGCGATGATCGCCGGCAGGTCCGGGCAGAGCGCGCGCGAGAGCTGGATTCCCCCCTTGGCGCACCGCGCCTCAAAGAAGAACAGACCTTCCTCGATCACCTCATTCAGATTGACCCGGGTCTTCTGGGGAGGAACTTGGCGCGCGAAGACCAGAAGCTTCCTGATGACTTCCCGCGCGTGCAGAGAGGCCGCCTCGATCTTCCCCAGGTCCTGCCCCGCCGCCCCCGGCAGTCCCGGGCATTTCCGAGCCAGTTGCGCGAATCCCAGGATATTGCCAAGGGGCTCGTTCAGCTCGTGCGCCACTCCCGCCGCCAACAGCCCGATCGTGGCCAGCCGGTCCGCATGCCGCAGCTGATCCTGGAGTTTGGCGTGATCCTCCTCGGTCTCTTTCCGCTGGACGGTGAGCGCGATCTGCCGGGCGATGGCATCGATCAGACTTCGCTCTTCCCGCAGGAACGGCCCTTCGTCGGCCCGCGGCTTGTCCTCGGCATAGATCACCTCGACCGCCCCGCGACGCGAGCCGTTCACCACAATGTCGGCCGCCTGTTTCGTTCCACACTCGCGGAACCCGGGGGTCGAGTGCGTGCGTCCATCGAGGATGATCCTCGCCAAGGCGATTTCCGGGTATTGCCAGGCGGGCGGAATGAGCGCCAGGATCTCCAGGAGAATCTCGTCCAGCGAAATCCCGGGGGTCCCGGCGATGTGGGCGATCCCATACAGGCAGGTGAGTTCCTTGACCCGCTCGCGCAACGCCGCCTTCGTGGCGTCGGATCGCATGTCGGTTGCCATCGACGACTCCGTAGCCATTGCAGCAACGCCCCAGAGCGTCGCTCCAAACCGGAATGCCTGAAGCATAGTGAGCTTGGGAGGGGCTGGCAAGCGTATCGGCTTGGAACGCCTGATAGAACCAACCACGGACACGCCCAGATGAGCGCCGAACGCCCCATCGTCCAGGAGCCCGCGTTCGTCCGCGCGCGCCCGTGTGTGTCCATGCGTGTCCGCGTCTCAACAGCCCAGGATCCGGTCGGCCTCTTCCCTGTCCACGTCCATGACATAAGGAATCCCGCTGACGGCGGACGCCTCGTGGGTCAGAGATGCCAAGTCGTCCCGAGAGATGAGGTCCACGGAGAACTTCCGACAGCCGGCCATGAGTTGGCGCAGCCCCTGGGCCAGCCGTTCGTAGTAAGTATACAGCCCCAGCGCTCCGGCCGGGATTTCCTCGAATTCGGAGTCGCCCATCTCGCGGCGCAGGGCCGAGGCCGTCACGAAAATCTCGTCCTTCGACCGGCCGAACCGCTCGACGTAAACGGGAACCTGGTTGTCGTTGATCGCCCGCCCAATGGTCTTGCCGACCATCGCGGCGGCGATAGGGGCGCGGGCCATGCCCACGAGTTTGACGAACGGCGCACCCATCGCCAGGCCTTTGAAAATCTGGTCCTCGAGGGTGAAACCGCCGGCGACCGCCACGGCGGGCACATACTGCCCCTTGTCCGCCAGGCGCTTGAGGTATTGATAGAGGAGCGAATGCAGCTCCACCGGGGGGATGCCCCACTCATTCATCATCCGCCACGGGCTCATGCCCGTGCCGCCGCCGGCGCCGTCGACCGTCAACAGGTCGATCTTGTAGCGGGAGGAAAACGCCACGGCCCGCGCCAGGTCCGCCGGCCGGTACGCGCCGGTTTTCAGGAAGACATACTTGGCCCCGGCCTTCCGCAATTCCTCTACCCGTTGGGCGAATCCTTCCTCAGTCACCATCCCCACGCGCGAATGGCGCTCGAATTCCTTGAACGCGCCGCGTTCGAAGGCCTTGACCACGTGTGGATCGACCGGATTCGGAAGAACGACGTATCCCCGCTCATGCAGGAGTTGCGCTTTCTTCAGGTCGGCGATCTTGACCTCGCCGCCGATATCCTTGGCCCCTTGGCCCCACTTCAACTCGACGGCTTCCACGCCCAGTTGCTCGATGGCGTATTCCTGCACGCCCAGGCGCGTATCCTCGACGTTGGCCTGAACGATGATCGCGCCGTAGCCGTTGCTCTGGTAGTCCTTGTAAAGCTGCACCCGGCGCTTCAGGTCGCCGGTGGCAACCACTCGCCCGCGCTCAACCACCGCTTCCGGGTCCATGCCCACCACGTTCTCGCCAATGGTGAGGGCGGTTCCCGCCAGCGCCGACCCAATGGCCAGTCCCTCCCAGTTGTTCTTGGCCACGTTGGTCGACCCCACGCCCGGAATCAGCCACGGATAGCGGAACTTGAGCCCCCGATCGTGGCCGATGGCGACTCCGAGGCTGACGGCCGGAAAGATGGCCTTGTCGCTGTCGGCCTCCAACCCGTGAGCGCCGACCGCGGTTCCCATGATGCTGAAGTGGGAGTAGTCGACAGGGTAGGACTTCTCGGCAGCGGTGGTGATCACGCCGAACGGCTGCGGGTAGATAACCTCATGCCCCCGATATGCGCTCTTGCCGATCTCACACATGCCGATGCAGCCGTCCACGCATGTGACGCACATGCCGGAGGCGGGCACGACGGAATGTTCGGTGCGGTTCTTCGTCAGCGTTGCGGCCGAGGCATTGATCCTTGAAAAAGCGGGCATCATTCTCTCCCTATGAACCTTGTCAATCCTTCTTGATCTCACAGGCGACGCACGGGTCCATGTAGCACATCATCTCTTTGAACTTTTCCTTGTCGAGAC
>JAPLSS010000943.1 GCA_026398515.1 Candidatus Sumerlaeota bacterium
ATGCTTCGTAGATTTCCCCATCCCGTACGTCGCGTTCGGGAAGTGGCCGCCGCCGTGGAGCGCCACCACCACCGGAAACGGCCCGGGGCCGGCCGGCTTGCGCAGGTAGCCCGCGATGGTGACGCCGCCGGCGCCCGCGTAATCCATGACCCGCCCCGTCGAGCCGTCGGGGAATTGCTCCCATTCACCCAGTTGCGGCGCCGACGCCGGGGCCGATCCGCTCGCGGGTTTCGACGCCGGGCGCGCTTTGGCGGCTTTGGCGGGTCGGCCTCCCTTGGCCTTGGCGGCGGACTTGCCCTCCTGGTTGTGCTGGGCCGCGTAGGTCTTCGCGAATTGCTGCTCCTCCGGCGTGACGTCCTCGCCGCGAGAATGCTTGGCCATGATCTCTTTGAACCGGCGGCCGTCGGCGTCCTCGCCGCCCGCCTCCCCGGTGTTCGTCTGCGCCCACGCCATCATGGGCGCCAGCAATACACCTAACACCAAAGCATAGATGATTGTCATCGCGCATACCTCCTCTATGAGCTCCGTATGTCCTCCCTACTTCTCTTGCGTTGTCGGACGACTTTCGGTTTCCTTACCGAAATGCTTGCCGATGAACTCCACCGCGCGCTGGGCCGCCACTTTCGTCTCGGGGATTTCATGAGGCGGGCCGAAGTAAAACCCGTGCGGTCCATTGTCCGGCAGGTACGTCTCGACCTCCTTGCCCGCGGCGCGCAGTTTGTTCACGTACACGTCAATGACCGGGATGGGCGAAGCCGGATCGTTGCGTCCGTTGATGATCAAAATAGGGGAGCGGACCTTGTCCGCCTCGGTGATCGCGGAAGTGAAACCGTAGCGGCTCGGGTCCTTCCCGATTTCGTCGATCTTCGCGCCGTACTTGACTTCCACGTCGTGGATCATCTTCACCAGATTCCCGTACACCTGCCCCCCGCTTTCCTTCACTTTAGCCACTTCCGTGAGATCGAGGGCGGCCGGGGCGCACAGCACGCAGCAGCTCGCATCCACACGCGAAGCCACACGGGAGACGACGTTGGCGCCGTGGCTCCCGCCCAGGAGCGCGACTCGCTTCGGATCGATGCCGGGAACGGCGCGCACTGTGTTCACGGCCGTGATGGTGTCCTCCCACTCGATCGGGTCCAAGACCGGGCCGGTGGCGCCGGCTCGAGGGGTTTCGTGCCGGAAGTCAATCGAGTACACCGCCCAGCCGGCGGCGACAAACTCGGCGGTCGGCGAATGCGTGGATCGCCCGAGGCCGTAGCCGTTTGACGGGCCGCCGCCGTGGAGCATGACGACCACGGGAAACGGCCCTGCCCCTGCAGGCTTGCGCAGATATGCGCCGATGGCGACCGTGCCAGTGCTGACGAAATCCATGACTCGTCCCGTGGAGCCATCCGGGAATTGCTCCACGCCGCCCGCGGCAGGTTTCGATGCCTCCGCCGTGTTGGCGGGCTTCGATCCGGCGCCTTTGCGCTGCTTCGGCTCCGCGGCCCAAACGGCGTGAGCGCAGACAAGACCGATGGCAATGATCAACACATGGCTACGACTGCGATAGAGCTGAAGTGACATGAGTTTCCGATCCTCCCGTGAACTCACTTCGCGTCGTGCGGGAAGTGTCTCAGAAAGAAATCGATCAGATCCTGGTTATACTTCGCCGGCCTCTCGCTGGAGCTCCCGGGGTAATCCTCCACGCTATGAAGGATGCATTCAATGCCGAGCTTGTCCATCTGCTCCTTGAGAAGAACGCCGAAGCGGATGTTGTGCACTCGCTCGTCCTTGGGCGTAGCGTCCGAGAAAGGCCCCATTGCGAAGGCGTAATACATGTGAACCGGCGGAGCGCCGGGCTTGAGATACGTCATCGGCGAAGCGGCTTCGAACAGGGGGTACGCCTGCTCCGCCTTCAGAAGGTCGGCGTCTTTGGGAAGGCCGTACAATCGCGCCAGCTGCTCGGCGTCCGACTTGGGAAGGTCCTGGCCGATCATTTTCACTATCGCCCGAGGGTCGAGCGTGGGCTGGCCATTGGAAGAGCCGACGGCGCAAAGGCGGGTGGACTGGCGTTGGACGGGATCGTCGCTCTTGGGGTCTGCCATGTCCTCGTGAAAGCCGATCCACAGCGACATCGCGGCCCCGGCGGACGATCCCGTCGCGGCAAAGGCGTTAGGATTGAAATCCCACTCGTTGGCGTGAAGGCGAAGAAACTGGATGGCCCGCGCGCCGTCCAGCATCGAAGCGGGAAGAGGCGCTTCCGAGGCAAACCGGTAGTTGGCCGTCGCCACGGAAATCCCATTTCGCAGGCACGTCTCCAAGAGCGGCGGCGGGATCCAGGATTTGTCTCCTACCATGTATCCGCCCGGATGAAAAAACGTCACCAACGGAGTGGAGTGGTCGGATTTCGCCTTCCACAGGTCGAGCACGTTTTCCTTATACGGGCCGTACACAATATTCTCCAAGTCCGGCTTGCGGGTGTATGGCCGTGGGGCGCGGCCGCCCTGCGTCGTTTTCGCCACGCCCGTCTTGGCGTCTTGCGTTGGGGTCGCCAGGGGAATCTGCGCGCCTTCCTGCGCATACAGAGTCAGCGCCACGAAACATGGCAAGACCAACACCGGGAGCATCCGCCTGAACTTGCCCAACCAACCGGTCCCAACTTGCGCCGATGGCGCCGGCGAGGTCATGCCATCAATTGCCCGAGGCGGAGTAAGCGTCATTGCGGCGGCCTTTCTATTTGTTATTGAGGAACCACGGCTTTGCGGTCGGGTCCGTCTTCAGGAAGTCCAGGAGCAACTTGGCCACCTTCATCCGTCCGCTCTCCGAGGGATGCGTGCCATCGGCGCCCACGTCGTCGCGAACCCAGATCAGGCCATCCTTGCGCCCTTTCGTCCCGTCGGTCCAGAGGTACGGGCCCCAGGCGATCCAAGGGCTCTTGACCTCGCCCTTCGCGAGATCGTAGTTCAACTCCGGCTTGCCGGCGATCTGATCGGCGATGAGCCACTTATAGGAGAACGCGCCTTCGTAAGAATGCGGCTCGGGGTTCAAGGGACTGGTCGCGTAGCCGGCGTAGATGCGGCTGGAGAGGTAGGCGATCTTCAGATTCGGGAAGAGGTTGTGAAGGTTGTGGAGCGTGTCCAACACGTCCTTCTCCAGGGTCTTGGCTTCCGCGGGGAACGGCGCCGTCGGCCCGGCGTTGGCCTGCTTGAGCCAGACGGCCTGGACCTGCTTCGCCGTCACGCCGGCCTTGTCCATCCGTTCCGCGACGACCTTCCAGAAGTTCGAGTCGGGATTGCCGGTGACCTTTGCCGTCTGGCCGCCCTGGGCGCCGTCAATGATCGCCAGGCGCGGATTCAGGCCCTTGTCGGCCGCCGCCAGTTTCTGGAAGACCTGGAACTCCATGGTGGTGTTCGACATGCCGATGGAAAGCAGAACGATCTTCCCGTCCTCGGCCTTCTTCCCTTCGCCGTCGAGCGGGACGATCTCCTTGGCCAGCGCGAGTCCCGCCTTCAGATGATCGGCCGGGGGGGTGTTTCCCCCGCCAGGATAAAGGCCGCCTTCTTCGCCTTTGTAGGTCCCCTTGCCCAGATCGGTCAACGGAACCATGCCCGTCGAATCTTGCGGCGGGTGTTCCTTGACGAACGCGGCGTTCTTTGCCTGCCGCTCCTCGGCGCTCTGCTTTTGGCCGGTCGGCTGGCTGCCGCTCTGGCCGTGCGCGGCCATGTACTTCATCGCGAATTGCCGGTCCTCGGCGGTGATCTCCTCGCCGCGCGCGTGCTTCGCCTTGATCTGGGCCAACCGCTTGGCGTCGGCGTCCTCATTGCCGCCTTCCGTCTGCGCCCAAGCCATCATGGGAACCAACAACACTCCCAGCAGGAAAACATGAACGATTTTCATCTTCTGCTCCTTTTCCGAAATCCTTAGAGTAAGCGGCGCTCATTGCCGCTGGTCGAACCGAGATGGGAGTAACGCTCACGCCGGGCGGACTAAATGCCGGCTCCCGTCACCCAAAGCCAGCCACGAGGCCGGCCTACTCGCGCCGTTCCTTCGGCAGCAGCGCCAGGCAAACGAGGAAGCCCGCGGCGAGCGTCAGCGGGAACTGGTAGCGCTGCTCGGCGCTCATCGCCAACAGGAAGACCGACGCGCTGTTCAGCAACCCGGGAAGATACAGAATCAGCCATCGCCAATCGCGAAGCCGCCACAGCAGCGCCGCCAGCGCCAGCGCCGTGCAATACAAGGGAAGCGCGGGACGCCAGATCAGCCACGCCCAGCGGGACTTCGCCGTCGAAATCGCCAAAGCGTTCAACGCCCGATTCGCGCCGGGAAGAAGAGGGCGCATGGCCAGGCCTTCTTCGTTCTTCTTGATGTCGCGCCACGAAGCGGCCATGGAATCGCCGCGCAGCGGGGCCGGCCAGTACAGGTATCCGTTCATCCAAATCTGCGCCCGGAGAAAGAACAGCGGGCAGCGCTGGATCACCCACAAGGTGAGCGCGCGGGCGTCGGGCGGCGACACCGGCGCCCACACCAGTTTCAGCGGGTCCGGAACGGGGGGAGGCGCCTCGCCGGGGCGGCGGACCCAGAACTCCGGCAGCGCTTGCAGCTCCCGCATTCGGCTCAACTCCTCCTGGGAAAACGGCGCGTCCTGATCGCGCAGCATGCTCAATCGCCTCTCCAGGAGGATGCCGGCGAACGATGACCGGCGGACGTGGAAGAGGGGATAGAGGCCTTCCGTCGCCGACAAGTACACGAGGAGCGCCGCGGCGCCGGCAAGGAGGGCTTTCTTGCGCCGCGGCCAGAATGTCCACACCAGCGCCGGAAAGAGCAGCACGGAAAGGGGCAGCCCGTTGTGGCGATACAGCGGCATCAACGCCAGCGCCGCTCCCAGGGCCGCCCAAGGCCACCGCTTCTCCCGCGACGGCGCGTCCAGCAGACACTGCGCCGCCGCCAGGATGAACCCAAACACCGCGATGGCGTAGAAATTGTCCTTCCACAGGGTGACGGCCATCGTCCCGTTGCGCAGCGAACAAAGCGTCGTCGCCCAGGCGGCGAAGACCGCCATCCGAGGGACCCCCGCGCGCAGCAGGAGGCTGTACGCCCACGCGCACACCAGGCTCAGCCCCAGGATCTGGACCAGCGCCACCGCCGCCGGGGACCGCCACAGCAGAGTGATCGTCTTGATGGTCAGGGTGTGAAAGGCCGGATGCACGGTGTTAAGGTCCATGGTCCGTGTCTGGCGCCATTGGTCGATGGAGTCCGCCGACATCGCGCCCGGGTAATACGCCCCCAGGAACACCAGCCACATGAGCGCCAACGGAACGAAAAACCCGCAGAACGGCGCGAGGCGGAACGGCGCCAGGACGCGGCGGGATTCCGGCGCGGTCATCAGCCAGCGCGCAAGGCGCCAGAGGAGCCACGCCTCCGCCGCCGACAGCGCCAGGGCCATCGCCGTGGCCGCCGCCGCCAGGGCGAAGGTCGCCGCTCCGCCCTGTTCCCACGCCGGAATCGGCGGCAGCAGGAGGCGCCCGTCCTGGACCCGGGGCGACCAGCCGTGCAGGACGCGTCCCCAGGGTTCGGTCGTCAGCCGCGAGCCGGGATAGTCGATGACGGGAAGCGCCGATCCCACGTACAGCCGAAAGATCGTGCTGTAGGCCGTGGCGGGGAGTTCCAGACGCGCTTGCGCCGCGGCGCGGCGGGCGATGGGGGCCGTGTAGCGGACGAGTTGGACCTGGGGCGGAACGGAGACGCGCTGCGACGCTTCGCCCTCGGTCCGGTAGAGATCGTATTCCGTCGCGCCTTGGGCCGTGGTCACGG
>JAPLSS010000130.1 GCA_026398515.1 Candidatus Sumerlaeota bacterium
GGAGGAGTTTCTTACGCACGCCAACGGATCGCTGACGGCGGCCTCGCAACGCCGCCGCGGCGCCGCGCCCGTCCCGTCGCTCCACCGGCGGCCAGGCGGCTGGATCACGATCTGCGGCGCGCGCGAGCACAATCTAAAGAATCTCGACGTGCGGCTGCCGCTGCACGTTCTTTGTTGCATCACTGGCGTTTCGGGGTCGGGCAAAAGCACGCTGATGCAGGACATCCTCTTCGCCGGCTTCAAGCGCGAACGCGAGTTGGCGGCGCTAGACGTCGGCGCGTTCGACAAGATCGAGGGGATGGGCGTTCTCGAGGACATCATCCTGGTGGATCAGGAGCTGCCGGGGCGCTCGACGCGCTCCAACCCGGTGACGTACGTGAAAGCGTACGATACGATCCGCGAACTGCTGGCCGCCACCCGCGAGGCCCGCCATCACGGCGTGGCCGCGCGCGATTTTTCGTTCAACGTCGAGGGCGGGCGCTGCGAACAGTGCGAGGGGACGGGCGTCGAGGTCGTCGACATGTACTTCCTCGCCGACGTCGAGGTCGTCTGCTCCGAATGCGACGGCAAGCGCTTTCAGCGGCGGGTGTTGGAGATCGAATTCCGCGGCAAGAACATCAACGCCATCCTCGATCTGACGGTCGACGAAGCGCTGCGGTTCTTCGCCGACCAGAAGAAGATCGTGCGGGCGTTGAAGCCGCTGGCGGAAGTGGGGCTGGGCTACATCCGCCTGGGCCAGAACACGACGACGTTGAGCGGCGGCGAGGCGCAACGGCTCAAGCTGGCGGCGTTCCTCGGCCCGGCGGGGATCGGCGAGCGCACCGCCTTCCTCTTCGACGAGCCGACGACCGGCCTGCACGCGTCGGACCTGGAGAAGTTGATCGGCGTATTGCAACGGCTGGTCGACGACGGCGCGTCGGTGTTCATCATCGAGCACAACCTCGACCTCATCGGCCACGCGGACCACATCATCGACCTCGGCCCCGAAGGCGGCGACGCCGGCGGCCGCATCGTCGCCCAGGGAACGGTGGAGGAGGTGATGGCCTGCTCGCACTCGCTGACCGGGCAGTGGCTGGCCAAAAGGTTTCGTTCAGCGAAGTAGGTCCGGTCGATATGGTAGGTCCGGTCGGCTCGACCGGACGTTCCTCCTTGTGCGTCTCCACTGCCATTCAGGCGTTGAGCCCGGCCGGGCCGGCCGGACATACCAAACGTTGACGGATTCTCGTCGCCGATTATAGAATCTCTCATTGCTCGTGAGCGACGGTCGCGATTGGAGGACGCCATGCAATACCGCGTAGTTCTCATTGAAAGCGAAGAAGGCTTTGCGATCCGCTGTCCTGCTTTGAAGGGGTGTCATTCTCAAGGCCGTACCAAGGAAGAGGCCTTAGAGAATATCCGCGAAGCGATTCGTGAGTGGCTTGGCGCCGAGAAGGACGAGAAGGCCGTTTTCTCCGGCGTCGAGATGAGATGACGTCGCCTTATAACCTGTTATTACACCCAGACAAGCATGAAGAGTAGGCCAGTCTTGCCGAGGCTGGCTTTGGCTGGGCAGGCCTGCCGCCAGTCCACCCCGGCAGGGAGGACCTACTATCCCCTTCCCTCTGCTTCCTTCTTTCCCACAAACACCCGAAACCACGCATACTTTCTCAACGCCGGCGCGAGCGTCAGAAGCGGGCGGTCGATCAGCCGCGCCAGAGCGAGGCTCCAGCGGAACAGGCTCAACACCGGCCATTTGAACTGCCACACAAAAGCCAGGAATCCGAAGAGATAGAAGTCGCGCGTTTCGGCGCCGGGGAAGGCGCGCTCGACTTCGCCCGCCGACCATTCGTCGAAGTAACGCGTGATGCCCTGCCATTCCTTCGGCGCGAACAGGCGGCGATAGAGGACGGCGAAGGGATTGCGGTCCTGCGGCTCGAGGAAAATGGCGCGGCCGGCCTCCGGCTTCAAGACCCGGCGCGCCTCGGCGAGCGCTTCGGGCAGATGGGTGTGGATCAGCACCGATTTGGTGTATACAAGGTCGAAGCGGTTGGCGGCGAACGGCAAGGCCTCGGCGGCGGCCTGCATGGGGAGAATGCGGTCGCTCACGCCGAGCCGCCGGGCCTCGCGCAGGACCGCCGCCAACCGCGCCGCCGAGTAGTCCAGCACGGCCACGCACGCCCCTTGATTCGCCAACCACAGCGCATGGGTCCCCAACCCGGCCCCGATCTCCAGGCACAGCGCGCCGCGCAGGGGTGGCATGCGCGAGGCGGCGAAGCGCTGCTCGTCCGAATCGTAAAACGCCCATTCGCGCGCCAGGTCGCGTTCGGGTCCGCCCCGGACGCCGAGGTTCCGGGGGTCGAGATTGCGTTCCCAATAGGCCTGGGCTTTGTTCGCTGGCTGCGCATTCACAGGCTGCATTCGGCGTGACGAGAAACCCGCGCCCTGTGGCCGGATTCCACACTTGGCCGCCGGGACCTTTCCGTCGGAGTGTCAAGAGGCCGGCTGGCTCTCCGCTGCCGCGTTGGAGACGGCCCCCGTCGGAGAGGTCACTCGGAACACGACGTAGCGGCCGTCCGCGTCATAACACTCCGGCACGATCTGCAATCCTTTTCCGTTCGCCAGGAACGCCGGCGGAATCGTCACCTTGGGCGGGGGCCGTGTTCCATCCGCCTGGCGGCTTGACGGTTCACAAAAGAAATAGGTCGCGGAGGTCATCCGATCATAGCCCCTCGCCAAGGCCAGGTGCAGGAACTCCTGGCGGCGCAGGGCCTCGACCGCCTCGGGATCCGCCGCCAGGCCCATGCCCGAGACCGTGGGGTAGGGCAACGCTAAGGCCGTGATTCCATCGTCGAACGCGACAAACTTGACCGGCTTGTCTCCGTAAAACTCCCTCACATGCCTGGCATCCCGGAAATAGAACTGGATCAGTGTCTCATGGTATCCCGCCATCCGCTGCAAGTGCGCAAAGAACAGCCCATGGAACGCCACGGCGAGGGCCGCTACAAGAGGAAAAAGCCTCGTCGAACTCAGACGCTCCAGTCGCCGCCAGCGGTCGCACCAGGACAAGCCGGCGAGCGAAACGAACAGCGTCGACACCGGAAAATACCAATGCCCGACCTCGATGAAGAGAACGAACAGGAAATTGTAGGCCCCGAACGCCAGGACAAACAGCGCCGTGGCGGCGAGGAAGGAATCGTATTGATCCGGCGCCAGGGGCGTCGTCCTGCCGGCGCGCCGGGCCCGCCAGAACCTCGCCCATCTCGCCGAGAAGTCGCCCAGAAACGCCAAGGCGAAAGCCATGGGAAGCGCCATCTGCGCCACGCGCCAGAAGGTATAGAGCCACTCGAGGGACTGCGGCTTGGAAATCAGGTTGGAGATGGCCGTCGCCGCTTCGCGGTTGGCGACCGGGAAGGTGCTCTTCTGGAGTCCGCTGACGGGCAGCGCGCTGCCGCAGTATGCGAGGTTGCCGAGCATATACAGACCCAACGTCCCTGCAATCGCCGCGCCCATAACGGCCACACTCCGCAGCAGCCGCCGGTTCCGGGTCGCAAGCGCGACGACGCCGTAGGCCGCAACGATCGAGCATGCCAGGAGGGAGTGGTCCAGGCGCGAGAGGCACAGCAGGCTTAAGGCCAGGCCATACAGCCAAGCCGCTGCCAGCAAGGTCCGCCAAGGCAAACGGACGTGGCTGTAGGCGCACAGCCCCAGGGAGCAAAGGAGGGGCGCGCTTTCCATCCCATTGACATAACTCCAGAGCGTGCCATACAGCGGCTGCGCGCCTTCCACCGCATTCTGCGCATTCAGGGAGCCGAACAGCAGGTACCGCAGCCACGCCGGCGCCACCAGGACGGCGTACAGGCCGACGGGAACAAACAGGAACAAAGGCGACAAGCGCCCGCGCGATCGTTGAATGGCCGCGGCGACCCAACACAACCCCAGCGAGATCAGCAAAAGATTCGCCGCGATCACGAGATAGAAAAAGCCCGTGTCTCCCAGGCGGAGCCATTCCGACCCTTTATAGAGGAGCGCCACCAGGAACTGCCACAACGGATGGAACCCATTGGTGGGATACGCCTGGTCGAACGAAATCATCCCCGTGTTCGCGATGTTGCGCCCCACCACAAAGTAGTAAAACGCATCCGCGGCGAAATAGCGAAAGGTCTGTCCCGGCGGGGACAGCGCCAGGTCGACCACGACCGGCGCATTGAACAGGAAGAGAGTCAAGAGCAGGATCGCCTTCGGCGTGCAAAAGCGGGAGGTTTGGACCTCCCCCTCGCGCGGGGGCGCCGAAGGACACGGCGCAGAAGGCTCATCCATCGCGAGGACGCTGGGGGCCATAGGGAACTCCGATGCATCGTCGCGCGCAACCATGATCTTGAACAATCCCCATGCTCGAACGATCTGTCAAGGGCGACTCCCGAATGCGGAGGCTGGAGGGTGCATCCCGCAGAGTAGCTTCGCTCCGATGGATTGGGGTTCCTGGGAGCGCCGGCGTCCTCGCCGGCTATGTCCCACAAGGAATGATCGAATGCGAAGGAGCCGGCGAGAACGCCGGCGCTCCCAGGAACCGCACCCCATATATTGAAGCTACATCGCGGAATGCGCCCGAGGCTGGGACAGACGGCCCCTGCGTGAGGGCTTACTAACCCGCGTTTCTCACCACGTTAGCAAGAGAGGGTGTTTTGCGTGGCGTGGGCTGCCAGCCCATGCAGGATGCTCAAAAACGAAAGAATGCGCGGGCTGGCAGCCAGTCGCGTCTAAAGGTTTTTCCTCTTTTTTGCCTTTCTCGAGGCGTAGGTGTTTCGTCGCCAGACGGCGCCCAGGCCGAAGGCGGCGCGCAAGGCTTTGAGGGCTTGGCGCAACACATCGACCGTAGAATCAGTTTCTTGCCGTCGGGCAGCACGGCCTGGATCAAGCGGACCACGGGATGGGCTTTGGCCTGTTCCCCGCCCAACCGCACCAGCCCGTCGAACTCGACCCGCACCGCGCCGACGCGTTGGGGATGGCGGTGGAGCTTCAGCGTCTCGTAGACCAACGAGCCGGCCTTGGCCCGCACGACGAATCGCACCTGGGCTTCGATCCATTCCGCCAGCAAGGCCAGCGTGTAGAACCCGGAATCCATCAAGTAAATCGGCCCGGACCGCAACGCCACGCCTCGCATTTCATGCCCGTCGTGCCACGCCCCTTCCACGACCTTCAACACCTTCACCGGGCAGGCCCTCGCCGGCGCGTCGATCCAGAACGCCCAGATCACCCCCCCGCCCACCGTCTTGTTGTTGAACTTCTGGCAGCGGTGACGCACCGTCTTCGGCAGCGTCACGGCCATCCCGTCGATGGCGATCAACTCCCCGGCCTGCGGCTCGTGCCGGTCCTCCAACTCCTCGACGAACCGCCGCACGAACGCCGTCATCGACGCGCGCCCCAGCACCGGCGACAACGACCCGAAATTGTCGGTGTTCAACAGCGACGCCCCGCACCGCTGCGTCACCTCGCGCAACCCCGACATCCGCAACAGAAACGCCTGCACGACGCCCCGCACACCGATCTCATAGTCGTAGCCCCGAGGCTCCACCTCCTTCCACGTCGCTTTCGACCACCCCAGGGGGAAAAATCCGCTGGAACTGGAGATTCAACTTCGTCAACATCCACTGCGGCAGAGGGTTCATGGCTGCTTCCTCCAGGAGCGGGAATGAGAGATTGAGGACCAATCGTCAAAGAGCAGAACTGCCCACCCTCATTCTCACCATGAAACCTCTGCCATTTCAAGCATCGAGCCGCGAAAAACCTTTAGACGCGACTGGCTGGCAGCCCACGCCACGTAAAGCGCCCTCTCTTGCTAACGTGGCGAGAAATCCGGGTTAATTGTGCATGCCGTCGCAGACCTGGGTCGGCTCGGTGTCTTTGACGAAGGCCATGCGGGCCACGGAATCCCCATCGCCGCACCACTTCCCCGCCAGCTTGCCCGACTTCAGGCAGATGTCCCTCATCACCACGCCTTCGGGAACGGCGAATTTCATCGTCCAATCCGTGCGCAACGGGATTGCCTTCTCGACAAACGCCTTGAAGATCGGCCCGGCCAGCGTGGCGCCGGTCAGCTTGTAGCCCAACGGCCGCGGCGGATCGAAGCCGACGTACAGGCTGATCACCAGGTCGGGCGTAATGCCGTTGAACCAGGCGTCCTTGGTTTCATCGGTCGTGCCCGTCTTTCCGGCCATTTCCGGCAGATCCTTGCGGCCCTGCCACTGGTCGCCGATCCCGTACCAGGCGGTGCCGCGCGGCCCCAACACGCCCTTCATGATCGTCAACTCCACAAACGCTTGCTGCGGGGTCATGATCACTTTGCGGAAGGGCTTGGTCTGGTAGATCGTCTTGCCGTCGCGCGATTCGATGCGGTCGACGGCGTAGGGCCGGATGCCCGTGCCTTCGTTGGCGATGGCCGTATAGGCGGCGGCCATCTCCAGCGGGGTGACGCTCATGGTCCCCAGGCAAATCGAGGCCTGGGGCAGCAACTGCTTGTCCCAGCGCGACTCCGGCCAGGCGTAGTCGAACTGGCTGACGAAGTCGACGGCCTTCTTGAATCCCAGCGCCTGGTAGACGCGCAGCATCATGACGTTCTGGCTGCGCTCCAGCCCCTCGAACATCGTCATCTCGCCGCCTTCGTGCGTGCGGCTGTAGTTCCGCCCTATGTAGTTGCCGATGTAGAAGGGCACGTTGAGGAACCGGCGGTTGGGCGTGAAGCCGTTGGCGATCGCCGCGGCGTAGAACAACGGCTTGATGCCCGAGCCCGGCTGGCGTCCGCCCTGGGTGGCGAAGTTGAACTGGCGCTTGTCGTCGCTCGTGTCGTAGTAGTCCTCGCCGCCCACCAGCGCCAGCACCCGCCCCGTGTGCGCCTCGACCACCACCATCGCGCCCTTCAGTTTGTTCTCCGGCAGCATGTGGCCGGTGAAGCGGCGTTTCCCGTAGTCGACCGATTCGATCTTCACGTCGAGCAGTTCGTTGGGTTTGAAGATCGCGTCGGGGTCATGGAACGGCGGATGCGCCGGACGCGGGATCGCGCCGCGGTATCCCTGGATCTGCACCTCGACGGCGTCGGCGCCGACGGAGACGATCTCGCCCAGCCGGTCCTGGCCCGCGCGCAGCGATTCCTGTTGCTTCTCGTCCTTGACGAGCGTCTCCGCCTTGCTCTTGTGCCAGGAATGCTCGGCGTTGATCAGCCCCTCCTTCATCACCTCTTCGGCGACGCGCTGGAGCTCCAGGTCCAGCGTGGAGATGATGCGGAACCCGCCGGTCTTCAAGTAGGTGTCGGCCGTCACCTTGCCCTGTTGGTCTTCGGGCACGTAGTCCGGACTGGCCAGAAGGGACGATTGCAGGTAGTCGATGAAATACGGGGCGCGATACGGTTCGATGGCCTGCTCGGCTTTTCGCACCACGATCGGCTCGCTGACCGCTTTGTCGTGCTGCTCCTGGGTGATGTAGCCGCAGCTGAGCATGGCGCCCAGGACGATGTTGCGCCGTTCGGTCGCCTTGTCGAGGTGGGAGATCGGGTTGTACACCGAGGGGGCCTTCGGAATGCCGGCCAGGACGGAGCATTCGCCCAGCGTCAGTTCCTGCACGGTCTTGCCGAAATAGGTTTTGGCCGCCGCTTCGACGCCATAGCTGTTGTGCACGAAGTCAATCTGGTTCAGGTAGAACTCGAGGATCTGTTCTTTCGAATAGCGGTGCTCCACCTGCAGAGCCAGCAGCATTTCCCGGAGCTTGCGCTCGTAGGTCTTCTCGCGTCCAAGTTCGCCAAAGTTCCTCGGCAACTGCATGGAGATGGTGCTGGCGCCCTCGCCCTTGGCGCCGGACAGGAAGTTCTTGAGCGCCGCGCGCAGGACGCCGATGGGGTCCACGCCGAAGTGGCCGTAAAACCGCTGGTCCTCCACCGCCAGGAAGGCTTTGACCAGCAGGTCGGGGATCTGCTTGATGGACAGGACGTAACGCCGCTCTTCCAGGAACTCGGCCAGGCGCGTCTGGCCCTGGCTGTCGAAGACAAAGGTGGATTCGGGGGGCTTGTAGTCTTCCAGCTGCTTGATCGGCGGCGGCTGGTCGATGTGGGCCAACAGCACGCCGACCGCCACGCCGCCGCCCACCGTCACGCCCAAGAACGCCAGGACGAACAACGCGAGGAGAACGCGGGGAATCAACCGGCTCTTTCGACGGCGGTTCATTGTCCTTCCAGTATTCCGCAAAACCCGCGGCGATCCGTCTTTCATTTCTCTCGCTTGAAAATATGAAACCCCATGGGCGACTCGATGACGGAGGACACCTCGCCCGGCTGCAGGCGGAACAGCAGGTCGACGAAGGTCGACGAGACATTCTCGCGCATCAGGTCGTTCAGCCCGCCGCTGACCGCCGACGGATCGTCGCTGTAGTTCAACACCAGTTCCTGAAAATCCACCGTCGGGTCCAGCGCCCGCGTTCGCAACTCCACCGCCAATTCCTTCGCCTCGTCGTGCGTGCGGCGGATGCCCGGCAACGCCCCCCGCGCGCCGCAGTACGAGATCAGCAAGTTGCGCACCGAAATCTGATCGGGCATCTTCTGGCCGTCCGGCATGTCGTCGAACGACGCCACGCGCTGAAACACGAAATACCCGGACGGAGTCTCCACGGGGTGGGACACCTGCCCGGGCTGAAGAGCGGCAAAGGCTTCTTCCGCCGCTTTGCTCTCGTTGACGATGCCGGGCGGCAACAGCCCGCCCACGTCGGCCGAGGGATCGTCGCTATAGCGCTTGGCCAGCAGCGCGAAATCGCTGTCCGGCTGACGCGCCAGGCGTTCGACTTGCTGCGCCCGCGCCAACGCCTGGTCCTTCGTGCGGGTCGCCTCCTTCGCCGCGCCCCGCGCCCCGCGATACGCCACCAGCACCCCGCGCAGCCGCGGCCGGGTCGGTTCAAAGACGGCGACGCTCAGCGTCCCCGATGTCGGCTGGGTGGATGGCGCGCTGGCCGGGCGGGAGGCCGCGGATGCCGACGAAGCCGGCTTGGAGGCCGGATGCGACGCGGAGCCGGCCCTCATGGCGGCCGGCCGGGGCGCGGCCGCCTTCGGCAAATCGCCCGGCAAGATCGGCGGGGCGACCACCGGCATCGACCGCGGCGTCGCGGTGGGGGACGCCTTCGGTTTCCCGGCCGGCGCC